>NZ_DASYTH010000231.1:0-1936 GCF_036002505.1 Actinophytocola sp.
CTAGCCCGAGTTTCCGACGATCATGGTTCTGTGGTGTCCGGCGGCTGGCCGGAGCTGACGCATCTTTCCTGCTGACACACCGGATCTGCTGCTTGACAGAGCGGCCGTGGACCTGTATGACCTAAATTTATGACGAGCCTGTACCCGAAGAAGATCAGCGGCAAGACGTACTGGTACCTGCGCGAGATGGCCCGCGTGGACGGCAAGCCGAAAATGGTCTCCGAGCGATACGCCGGCACGGCCGCCGAGATCGAGGCGCTGCTGGACGCGCGCGAGCGGCAGATGCTGCCGGACCGCACCCGGCACCTGGCGTTCGGGGACGTCGCCGCGGCGTGGGGCATGCTGGTAGACCTCGGGGTGGCCGCCGTCATCGACCAGGCGACGGTGCAGCGCCCGGCGGGGCTCCCGCTGAGCGCGGGCACCTACCTGGCGCTGGCGGCGCTGAACCGGCTGGTGGATCCGTGCTCCAAGCGCGGGTTCGCGGACTGGTGGAAGACCACCGCCGCGGACAGGTTCACCAGGATCCCCGCCTCGGCCCTGGATCACCGGAGGTTCTGGGACGCAATGCACGCCGTCTCGCTGGAGAACCTGGAACAGATCAGCCAGGCGATCGCCCTGCGGCTGATCGAGGCCTCCGGGGTCGATACCTCCTCGGTCGCGCTGGACATGACCAACTTCGCCACCTTCATCGCCACCGCGAACGGCAAGGCCCCGGTCGCGCAGCGGGGAAAGGCGAAGCAGAAGCGCACCGACCTGCGGCTCGTCGGCCTGGGCCTGGTCGTCACCCGCGACGGCGGGATCCCGCTGACCTGGCACGCCTACCCCGGCGACAAGCCTGATGTCACCCAGTTCCCGGAGATGATCAGCCAGCTCCGCCGCCAGTACCAGGCGATCACCGCCGCGGCCGGTGTCGCGGCCAGCGATGACGGACCCGCGGACATGACCGTGGTCTTCGATGCCGGGCAGAACAGCCAGGACAACTTCGCCTGCCTCGCAACGGCCGGGCTGCGGTACGTGGGCTCGGTGCCCGCCTCCGACTGCCCAGACCTGACCGCCCTGCCCGCCTCGGTGCGCACCATCGTCGACGAGGCCCGGTTCGGCGGGCTGACCGCCTATGAAACCCGCCGCATCACCTACGGCGCCGGGCGGCGGACCATCTTGACCCACTCACCGGAGTACCACCAAAGCCAGGCGGCCGGGTTCGACGGCACCACCCTGGCCAAGGCCGGACGCAGGCTCGACGACCTGGCCGCCACCCTGGCCCGCGGCAAGACCCGCCGCCCCAGGGAGAACGTGGAAGCCGAGATCACCACGATCACCCGCAAGCCCTGGGTCCGCCGCGTCGTCACCTGGCAGCTATCCGGCGACAAACCCGCAGACCTGCGGCTGACATGGGCCATCGACGCTGACTCCCGCGCCGCCCTGGAAGCCGAACTGTTCGGCAAGCACGTGCTGATCACCGATCACGACGACTGGCCGGCAGCCGAGGTCATCGCCGGATACCGGTCCCAGTCCGAGGCCGAGTTCTCCTTCCGGCAGATGAAAGACCCGCACGTGGTCTCCTTCAGCCCGATGCACCACTGGACCGAGCACAACATCCGCGTCCACCTCTTCACCTGCGTACTGGCCCTGCAGATCGCCCACCTCATGCGGCTCAAGGCTCACCGCGCCGGCCTGCACCTGTCGGTACGCGCCGTCCTCGCCCAGCTCGCCGGCATCGGCGAGACCGTCCTGCTCTACCAGGGTGCCCGGGGCCGGCCCAAAGCACGCCGCATGACCACCGAGCTCACCGGCGACCAGCACAAGTTATACGAGATCTTCAACCTGGCCAGGCACGCTCCACGGAGTTAGGTCATACGCCCCGACAGGCCACTACACCCTCCCTGGCCTGCAAGAACGGGCACCGAACCTCAAGATCGTCGGAAACTCGGGCTAG
>NZ_DASYTH010000232.1:0-43205 GCF_036002505.1 Actinophytocola sp.
GGCACGCTCACGATCAACGAGTTGAACACGATGCCCGGGTTCACCCCGACCTCGGCCTACCCGAAGATGTGGGAGGTCACCGGCGTCGACTACCCGACGCTGCTGGCCACGCTGATCGACACCGCGATCGCCCGGGGCACCGGACTGCGGTGAATGACCCATTCACTGCGTCAGGTGCAGTGAATGGGTCATTTATCGCACCCCGACCACCCGCCCGGCAACCTCCGAAACCCCTTGCAACACACCGGTTCCGGTGCCCACCGGCACGGTGAGCGCGACGTAGACACTGCGCTGGACCAGGTACCACGTGGTCGACCGGTCGCCCTCGATGGGGAGCCAGTTGACCCCGGAGATCAGCCGGAGCTGGGCGGTCGGGGTCAGCTCCGGCGGCCGGTTGAGCCCGCAGCGCAGCACCACCGGGTCGCCGCCGTCGCCCCAGGCCGCGGTCGCCGGCGGCGCGGGTGCCGCGAGCGGCAGCCGGTGCAGCGTGGTCGCGCCGCTGGTCAGCGCGTCCGGCAGGGCGCTCAGCAAGGACCCGCAGGCGGCGGAACCGGCGTCCGGGGCGTCCACCGGAACCAGTGGCACCGGGCCGGTGCGCGGCGCGGCCGGGGTCGACGAGGGTGCCGGGTGCGCGTCCGTCCCGGAGCCGAGCACCTGGGCGAGCACGACCACGCCGATGAGCAGCAGGGCGGCGAGGGCGACCGCGATTCCCAGGGCGGCACGGGAGAGGGGCACGCGGTCAAGGAGAACACAGGGTCAGATGTGCACCACGGGGCAGGTCAGGGTGCGGGTGATACCGTCCACGCTCTGGATGCGGGCGACCACGAGCTGGCCGAGCAGATCCACGTTGTCCGCCTCGGCACGCACGATCACGTCGTAAGGCCCGGTGACATCCTCCGCGGTCGTGACACCGGCGATCTCGGCGATCTTCTCGGCAACCACCGCTGCCTTGCCGACCTCCGTCTGAATCAGGATGTATGCATGGACCACGGCGCGCCCCTTCGTGTCTGACTGTGCCCAGGAGGTAGGAACGTGTTGGGCAACGTACCGCAGTTGACCATCGTTCGGCGATCCGACTTTTCGAGCAGGGAGGCATTATGCGGGCGGAACCTCCCGGCAAAGGCATGACGGTCGCCGACTTAGGCGAGTTCGGCCTGATCCGCCGGGTGACCGAGAGCCGCAGGCAGCCGGCCGGGACGCTGCTGGGGCCGGGCGACGACGCGGCCGTGGTCGCCGCACCCGACGGCCGGGTCGTGGCCAGCACGGACGTGCTGGTGGAGGGGGTGCACTTCCGGCTGGACTGGTCCAGCCCGGAGCAGGTCGGACGCAAGGCCGTCGCGGTGAACCTGGCCGACGTCGCGGCCATGGGTGCGGTGCCGACCGGTGTGCTGGTCGGGCTCGCCTGCCCGCCGAAGACGCCGGCCGGCGTGATCGACCAGCTGGCCGCCGGGCTCTGGGCCGAGGCGACGAGGGCGGGCGTCGGCGTGGTCGGGGGTGACATGACGAGCACAGGAAGCGGCGACGTCATGGTCGTATCGGTCAGCGCGCTGGGGGACCTCGAGGGCCGGGCGCCGGTGACGCGGGGCGGGGCGCTGCCCGGCGACATCCTCGCCGTGTGCGGCCGGCTCGGCTGGGCGGCGGCCGGGCTCGCCGTGCTGGGCCGGGGTTTCCGCTCACCGGTCGGCGTGGTCAACGCGCACCGGGTGCCGGAGCCGCCGTACGCCGCCGGTCCGCAGGCGGCGCTGGCCGGGGCCACCGCGATGATCGACGTCTCGGACGGGCTGCTGGCCGACCTCGACCACGTCGCGGAGGCCTCGAACGTGGCCATCGACGTGCAGACCAACCTGATCGAGGTGCCGCAGCGGCTGGTCGACGTCTCGTCCGCGCTCGGCGCCGACCCGCGGCACTGGGTGCTGACCGGCGGCGAGGACCACGCCCTGGCCGCGACGTTCCCCGACCCGCACGGGATCCCCGAGGGCTGGACCACGATCGGCACGGTCACCCGCGGCCGCGCGGTCACCGTGGACGGCAAACCGTACGAAGGTCCCGCCGGCTGGCAGCACTGGAGATGACACTTCACGTTAAATGGCTCGTGTGGACATTCGTGTAGTGGCCTATGACCACCCCGACGCGGCGGTGATGACCAAAGAGGTGCAGCAGGAGTACGTGGTCCGGTACGGCGGGCCGGACGACACGCCGGTTGATCCGGCCGAGTTCGCGCCGCCGCTGGGGTTGTTCCTGGTGGGCTACCTGGACGGGCAGCCGGTGAGCTGCGGCGGGTGGCGCGCGCACGAGGACGGAACCGTTGAGCTGAAACGAATGTACGTGCGCGCGTCGCTCCGGGGACGGGGCTTGGCCCGGGCCCTGCTGGCCGAGCTGGAGCTCACCGCCAAGCGCACCGGCCACCACCGGGTCATCCTGGAGACCGGCCGCGGCCAGCCCGAGGCGATCGCGCTGTACCGGTCCGCCGGCTACACCGACGTGCCCGAATTCGGCTATTACGCAGGTTGGCCGTTGAGCGTCCACCTCGGAAAGGACCTCGGGTAACCATTCGATAGGGTTTCGGCCCGTGGCACCACGACCGCTGTCCGAGATCGTCGAGACCGGCTGGGCGGAGGCGCTCGCTCCCGCCGCCGACCGAATCGCCGCGATGGGGGAGTTCCTCCGGGCGGAGGTCGCCGCCGGGAGGCGCTACCTACCGGCCGGGGAGAACGTGCTCCGCGCGTTCAAGCAGCCGCTCGCCGACGTCCGGGTGCTGATCGTCGGGCAGGACCCGTACCCGACGCCCGGGCATCCGATCGGGCTGTGCTTCTCGGTGGCGCCGGACGTGAAGCCGCTGCCGCCGAGCCTGGTGAACATCTTCACCGAGCTGCACGACGACCTCGGCTACCCGACGCCGTCCACCGGCGACCTCTCGCCCTGGGCCGAGCGCGGCGTGCTGCTGCTCAACCGGGCGCTGACGGTGGAGCCGCACAAGGCGAACTCGCACCAGGGCAAAGGCTGGGAGGAGGTCACCGAGCAGGCCATCCGCGCGCTGGCCCACCGGGGCGGCCCGCTGGTGGCCATCCTCTGGGGTCGCAACGCCCGCAATCTCAAGCCGCTGCTCGGGGTCGTGCCGTGCATCGAGTCGGCGCACCCCAGCCCGCTGTCCGCGCGCAACGGGTTCTTCGGCTCCAAACCGTTCAGCCGGGCCAACGCGCTGCTCGAGCAGCAGGGCGCCGAGCCGCTCGACTGGAAGCTGCCTTGACCTCTTCCTAACTTGAGGTCGCACCATGGGGGCATGTCCTTCACTCAAGCTGAGCTCGACTATCTGGGTACGCAGCGGCTCGGCCGCTTGGCGACCGTTGCCCCCGACGGCACGGTTCAGGTCAGCCCGACCGGGTTCTTCTACAACGCGACGCTGGGCACGATCGACATCGGCGGGCACGGCATGGGCGCCAGCAAGAAGTTCCGGAACATCGCGACGGGTGGCCGGGCGGCGTTCGTGGTCGACGACATCGTGTCGGTGGATCCGTGGCAGGTCCGAGGCGTCGAGATCCGGGGCAGCGCGGAGGCGCTGACCGGGCAGGAGCCACCCATGCCGGGTTTCTCCGGCGAGATCATCCGGATCCACCCGCGGCGGATCATCAGCTGGGGCGTCGAGAGCTCGAACCACTACCGCGCGAACGCCCGGAACGTCGGGGCGAACGCCTGACAACGCGAACCGGCGCCGGTTGAGCCACCGGCGCCGGTCGTTGTCTGTGAGCCGCTCTAACCTCGGGTGACCTTGCCCGCCTTGATGCAGGACGTGCACACGTTCATCCGCTTGCGGGTGGAGATGCCGATCTTGGCGTGCACGGTCTGGATGTTCGGGTTCCACCGCCGGCTGGTGCGCCGGTGCGAGTGCGAGACCGACTTGCCGAAGCCGGGCTTCTTGCCACAGACGTCGCATACGGCAGCCACGTCAACACTCCTTCTGTACTGCATGCGCCCCCACGGCATGCGCCTGCAAGCCCGTCCCAGATCGGGCAGTCAGTACAGGGTAACCGTCGCTCGTCGGGTGGTCCAAACCGGCCCCCGGCTACCCTGCCGGTGTGCTCGAGGCTCTTGACGCAGGTGAGGTGCGGCGCTGGGCCGCGGCCTGCGTGCAGGCGCTCGAGGCGCACCGGGACGCGATCGACCGGATCAACGTCTACCCGGTGGCGGACAACGACACCGGGTCCAACCTCCTGCACACGCTGCGGTCGGCGCTCGAGCACGTCGTGCACTTTCCCGGGGAAGGTACTGCGGGCGCGACACTTACTGCGCTGGCGAAAGGTGCCCTGGCCGGCGCGCGCGGCAACTCCGGGGTGATCATCTCCCAGTTCCTCCGCGGCCTGGCCGAGTCGACAGCCGACGCCACCGTGCTCACCGGGGCGGACCTGTGCGCGGCGCTCGCCCGCGGCGCGGTGATCGCGGGCGCCGCGGTCGCGGATCCGGTGCCCGGCACCATGCTCAGCGTGCTGGACGCGGCCGCGACCGGCGCCGGGTCCGCCGGCCCGGACACCCCGCACGCCGTGGTGGAGTCGGCGACCAGGGCCGCGGCCGAGGCGCTGGACCGGACCCCGTGGCAGCTTCCGGTGCTGGCCGAGGCGGGTGTCGTCGATGCCGGTGGCCGGGGCGTGCTCGTCCTGCTGGACGCGCTGCTCGCGGTGATCTCCGGGGAGCCGGCCGCGCTCGCCGCCACGGTCCGGGCCTCCGCGGAGCCGCCGGCCGCTGTCGCCGTTCCCGCCCGGGTACCGGAGCCGGACAGCTCGCTGGTCGCGCGCCGGGAGGGCGGTTCGGACCAGTACAGCTACGAGGTCATGTACTTGCTGGAGGGAAGTACCAACTCGGCGACAGTACTGCGCGATCGGCTGGTGGGGCTGGGCGACTGCGTGTCGGTGGCCGGCGACGGCTCCGGGCTGTGGACCGTGCACGTGCACTGCAACGACGTGGGCGCGGCGATCGAGCGCGGCGTCGAGGCCGGGCGGCCGCACCAGATCCGGGTGGCCCGGTTCGCCGACGCGCCCTCGCCGGAGGCCTCCCGGTTCACCCGGGACCGGGCCGTGGTCGCGCCGGTGCGCAGCGCCGAGCTGGCCGAGCTGCTGGCCGGCGAGGGCGTCGCCGTGCTCACGGTGACCGGTGGCGACGACCGGACCGCCTACCAGCTGCTCGAAGTGATCACCGGCACCGGCGCCGCACACGTCACCGTGCTGCCTGCCGACCGGGACCTGACCGCGGTCGCCGACGAGGCCGCGATCCGCGCCGTCGCCGCCGGCCAGGACGTCGTGGTGGTGCCATGCTCCTCACCCGTTCAGGTCCTCGCCGCGGTCGCCGTCCACGACCCGCGCCGCCGCTCCGGCGACGACGTGGTGCGCATGGCCGAGGCCGCCGCCGCCACCCGCCGCGGCGAGGTCACCATCGCCGCCGAGGACGCGATCACCTGGGTCGGCCCCTGCGCGGCCGGCGACGTGCTCGGCTTCGCCGACGGCGAGGTGGCCGTCATCGAACCCGGCCCGGCCACCCTCGACGCCCTCGACCTCGCCGCCCGCGCCGTCATCGACCGCATGCTCGGCATCGGCGGCGAGCTGGTCACCGCCCTCCTCGGCGCCGACGCCCCCGACGGCCTCGCCGGCGAGCTCGAGGACTTCCTCCGCCAGGAACACCCCGAAGCCGACCTCGCCGTCTACCGAGGCGGCCAAACCGACGCCGTCCTCATCCTCGGCGTCGAATAGCGCGGGGCCTGTGCCCGTATCGTGCCGGCATGTCGCGCATCCGGGTAGCCGTGTCGCGCGTTCGCGTAGCCATGACCCGCGTTCGCGTAGCCATGAATCGCGTTCGTGTAGCCGACTAGTTGGGTGATCGCCACACGGTGGCGCTGATTTCCCAGGCATCGTTCTGCTGGCTCAGAAAGGTCATGGCCACGATGCGGCCGCCCGGTGCGGTTTGGAGACAGAACTTGTCCTGCCGGTCGAACTTCGCGTCTTTGGTTCCGTGCGTGGCGAGCAGGTTGGCGCAGTCGGTGGCGGTTGGTTCGGCCGGTCCCGTCCACCGGGCCAGCCGGGACCCGGTAAAGGGCGATGCTTCGACGTTGTGGCTGGAGGAATAGGCGACCACGTTGACCGAGATGTCGTTGACCGTGCCCAGCTCGGGTGGATCGGCGGCGAAGTCGATTCCGCGGCTGCTCAGTAGAATTGTCTCTTGCCACAAGGGTTTCGCGGGAGCTGGTGGGCCGCCGCCCGGTTGTGCAGTGGTGGACGGTCCGCTGTCGGTGGTGGCGGTGGGCGACGTCGGATCGTCTCCGGCGGTCGCCTTGCCTCCCAGCGAGTCACCGTAGATTCCCAGGTATACGGCTCCCGCGCCGACCAGCCCGACCAGAATCTGAACCGTCCGCGAGGTGATCCCGGGAATTTCGAAGCCGGCGAGCTTCAAGCCACCGCCGACGAGAGCTGCGACGATGCACACGATTCCGATCGTCACCAGCTGGCCGTTCACCGAAACGGCACCCCCCGAGCTCCGATTTCCTCGGCCACGAGCCTACGGCATGCGGGATTACTCGCCGGTGGCGCCGTCGATACCCTCCCGGAGAAAGTCGGCGTGGCCGCTGTGGCGGGCGTATTCGGTGATCATTAGGAGCAGGATGCGGCGGAGGGAGACCGGTTCGCCGGTGCGTTCGCGGATGCCGGTGGCGTCGAGGGACCCGGTGCGGGCGACGATCTCGCGGGAGTGGGCGCACTGGGCCCGCCAGGTGGCCAGCGCGTCGTCGAAGTCGCCGGACAGGTCGCCGAAGTCCTGGTCGGGGTCGTCGTCGGAGTAGTAGAGGAGGTCGACGTCCTCGCCGGCGAACTGGCGGTGGAACCACCACCGTTCGACTCCGGCCAGATGCCGGACCAGACCGTGCAGGGTCATCGTGGACGGTGGCATGGTCTGCTCGGACAGCTTCTCCTTGGCCACGCCGGCGCACTTCAGCTCGACGGTCCTCCGGTAGAACTCGAGGTAGTCGATCAGCAGGTCGCGCTCGGTGCCGACGAAGGGCGGCTTCGGGCGCTCCTCGGTCGCCCAGAGCGGCGAGTAGTTGCCCTCCGGGACGGGTGTCTTCGCCATGCCGGCCAGCCTGCCACCGGGCACCGACAAACGCTGGCGTTGACGTATGGGTCAATGTTTAGCATCGGGTGTATGCGAATCGGGGAGCTGGCCCGCACGGCCGGCACGACGACCCGCGCGCTGCGGTACTACGAGACCCAGGGCCTGCTGCACGCGCCGCGCCGGTCGAACGGCTACCGCGAGTACGACGAGTCCCACCTGCGGCTGGTCCGGGAAATCCAGACGCTGCAGGCGGTCGGGTTCGCCCTGGAGGACACCCGGCCGTTCGTGGAGTGCCTGCGCGCGGGCAACGAGTCCGGCGACGCGTGCGCGGACTCGGTCGCGGTCTACCGCCGCAAGCTCGCCGAGGTGGACGCCTGCCTCGAACGGCTGTCCGAGGTCCGCGCGGAGATCGCGGCGAAGCTCGCCGCCTCGTCCCTCGGCGGCGAGCCAGTGTTGAATAGTTCGCTCCGCAAGCTTCGCTCAGTCACGAGAGCCTGCCACCAGAGGGAGGAAGCATGTCCACGCCGATCACGGTGACCGACGCGACGTTCGCCGAGCGGGTGCTCGAGAGCGACACGCCCGTGCTGGTCGACTTCTGGGCCGAGTGGTGCCCGCCCTGTCGCATGATCGCCCCGGTGCTCGCGGAGATCGCCGCCGAGCGCGCCGGCTCGCTGACCATCGCGAAGATCGATTACGACGAGAACCCGCTGATCGGGCAGAAGTACGGTGTCCGCGGACTGCCCACGCTGCTGCTGTTCGTGGGCGGCGAGCCGGTCCGGTCCTTCGTCGGCGCCCGCCCCAAGGCCCGGCTGCTCGCCGAACTGGACGACGCCCTCCGGGAGCCTGTCGCCTCCTAGCGAGATAATCGGGCTCGATGGTTTCCCTGAACGACCAACTCGAGCCGATCCTCGGCGGCAAGTCCGCCAAGGCGCTGGCGGCCGCGTTCGACATCCGCACCGTGCACGACCTGCTGCGGCACTACCCGCGGCGGTACGACGAGCGCGGCCAGCTCACCGACATCGCCGGGCTCGAGCTGGGCGAGCACGTGACGATCCTCGGCCGGGTGCTGAGGTCCGACCAGCGCCGGCTGGAGCGCAAGAAGGTCTGGCTCACCAAGGTCGTGGTCACCGACGGGCACCGGACGCTGGAGTGCGCGTTCTTCGGGCCCCGGCACCTGTCGAACGCGCTCAGGGTCGGGCGCAGCGCGCTGTTCGCCGGCAAGGTGTCGATCTTCAACAAGAAGCTGCAGCTCACCAACCCCGAGTTCCACCCGATCGACGGGGACACCGAGGACACCGACATCGAAGGGTTCATCGGCCTGATCCCGGTCTACCCGGCCACCGCGAGCCTGCAGACCTGGCAGATCGCCAAGTGCGTCCGCCAGGTGCTGGACATGCTCGACGAGGTCGAGGACGCGATGCCGATGGAGCTGCGGGCGAAGCTGAGCCTGGCCGACTACGGCGAGTCGCTGCGGGCCATCCACGTCGCGAAGGACTGGCCCGCGGTCCAGGCGGCGCGGGAGCGGCTGAAGTGGGACGAGGCGATGGCCGTCCAGCTCGCGCTCGCGTTGCGGCGCAAGGCGGCCGGTGCCCGGCCGGCGCCGGTCTGCCGGCGGGTCGACGGGGGCATCCGGGCCGCGTTCGACGAGCGGCTGCCGTTCACGCTCACCGCCGGCCAGGTCGAGGTGGGCGCGGCGGTCGCGGCCGACCTCGAGGTGGAGCACCCGATGAACCGGCTGCTGCAGGGCGAGGTCGGCAGCGGCAAGACGGTGGTGGCGCTGCGGGCGATGCTGCAGGTGGTGGACGCCGGGCGGCAGGCGGCGCTGCTGGCGCCGACCGAGGTGCTCGCCGCGCAGCACGCCCGGTCGCTGCGCGAGCTGCTGGGCGAGTTGGGCCGGGGCGGCGAGCTCGGCGGCGCGGAGAACGCCACCAGGATCACCCTGCTCACCGGTTCTTTGTCGACGGCCCAACGGAAGCAGGCGCTGCTGGACGCGGCGAGCGGGGCGGCCGGGATCGTGGTGGGCACGCACGCGCTGATCCAGGACCGGGTCTCGTTCGCCGATCTCGGCCTGGTAGTCGTGGACGAGCAGCACCGGTTCGGGGTGGAGCAGCGGGACGCGCTGCGGGCCCGGGCGGGGGAGAACGTCAGCCCGCACGTCCTGGTGATGACGGCCACCCCGATCCCGCGCACCGTGGCCATGACGGTGTACGGCGACCTGGAGACCTCGGCGCTGCGCGAGCTTCCGGCCGGGCGGTCCCCGATCGGCACCACAGTGGTGCCGGCCGCGGAGAAGCCGGCCTGGCTGGACCGGGCCTGGCAGCGTATCCGCGAGGAGGTCGCCGCCGGTCACCAGGCCTACGTGGTGTGCCCGCGGATCGGCGACGAGGACGAAGAGTCCACTTCGGACGATTTCGGCAACCGCCCGCCCCTGGCGGTGAACGACGTGGCGCCGATGCTGACCGAGGGTCCGCTGTCCGAGCTGCGGGTGGGGGTGCTGCACGGCCGGCTGCCCGCCGACGACAAGGACGCCGTGATGCGCGCGTTCGCCGCCGGCGAGCTGGACGTGCTGGTGGCCACGACCGTGGTCGAGGTCGGCGTGGACGTCCCCAACGCCACCGCCATGGTCATCATGGACGCCGAGCGGTTCGGCGTCAGCCAGCTGCACCAGCTCCGCGGCCGGGTCGGCCGGGGCTCCGCGCCGGGTATCTGTCTGCTGGTCACCGAGATGCCCGCCGGCACCGCCAGCCGTACCCGCCTGGACGCCGTGGCCTCCACAGTGGACGGTTTCGAGCTGGCCCGGCTGGACCTCGAGATGCGCCGCGAGGGCGACATCCTCGGCGCCGTCCAGTCCGGCCGCCGTTCCGCGCTGAAGCTGCTTTCCTTGCTGCGCGACGAAGACCTCATCGCCCGCGCCCGCGAGGAGGCGCAGGCCCTCGTCGCCTACGCCCCCTCGCTGGAGTACTTCCCTGGCCTCGCCCGCATGGTCGCCGACCTCGTCGACGACGACCGCGCCGAGTACCTCGAGAAAGCCTGACGGTTCCGTATCGCTCCCCGTCAGGCGAAGCCCTTTCGCCAAGCGCCGATGAATTCCCGGTACACGAATTTCTGGTACGAAGTCCGAGTCATGGCGAGCTTCTTGGTAAATATGAGACCACGCAGGAGAAGCGGTCGCATAATAGGCAACCCGATCGATGTGTCTCCCACCGAGGCGACGTCGCCGAGGATCTCCTTCTCGGTTTCGTTCAGCTCGGCAGCCTTGAGCCCCAGGTCGTGCAGGAGCCGCTCACGCACGCGATCGAGGTCCAGTTTGAAGCGGATCTTGTCCTCTTCAAGAATGCACCGAGATATTGCCCCGCCGTAAATTGGTCGCTCGGTCTCGGTACTCGTTCAACCGCCCGCAGGCCAGTTGCAGCCACCGCTCATCTTGATGGCGGCCCCGCTCTCTTGAGGTCCACAGCCGTCCGCCGAGGAGCGGAGGTTCCAGTTCGAGCAGGCGCAGCCGGTCCCGATGCCGGGTGGTGGATACCTCTGATCTGCCGTATGACGTCGAGAATCTCCTGGTCCGACGCTCCGCCGTCGACCAGGTCAAAAGTAATGCAGAAGTCGCGGCGTACCGGATGAGCCTGATAGACGATCTGCTTGACTCGTGCTCTGGCTTCGTAACGTAGTGACCGCGCCAATGTAGCTTGCCGAACTTTGCCATCTTGAAAGTTGCTCCAACTGGCAATCTTTTCCAGCATTGTCCGCGTGGCGCCCGCTGACTGCTGTTCGCGATCGCAGCTGGTAGTCGTGTCGATGTAGCTGCTGAGCAGGACGGCGCCTTTCGACTCGAGCGTATCGAACAGGGCACGTTCGGCGCTGTCCAGTACCGTCGCGTCGGTGGACGTGAAGGTGAGGGGCCGGACAATACCGAGCTCGAAGAGAAACTGGAGCATTCTCGGCTGAGGGCCGTAGTCTTCGGGCCGGGGATCAAGTCGGGTGGGGTGAGGTACCAAGACTTCGTCGAAGAAGATCAGTGACTGAACGACTTCTGCGTAGCATTGCCGGGCAAAGGGGTCCAGCGGTGCCTCGCCTCGGTTCTGGGTGAGCACGAACTCTTCGGCACTGATGAAGGACGTCACGTCTAGCACGGTGCGACTCAGTGCTGACATCACTCACCCAAGCTCTCCTCGGTCCGCGACAGCGTCAAGAACCACGCGACGCAGGCCGGGTCACCGGAGATCGTTTCATCGAAGGTCGGTTCCGGCTGCGCCAGGAACGCTGATGTCAGTGGTATCGGGTTTCCGCCATCACCGTTTTGCGCCGAACGGCCCATCATCACTGCCAGGCCGATGCCGGCCACTCCGTCCCACACCTTCTGGCGGTGTCGGTAGAAGACATCGAACTGGTCACCGGGTGTCCCCGTCCAGGTCGTGAGGTCGATGGCCGTGCGGACCATATCGAGTGTTTGGGAGGTGGTGCGCAGCTTCATCTCGCAGCCGGTGCGAGCAAGCTCGCGCTCGAAAGCGCGCGCGGGTGAGCCCTTGCTTCGGGTAACCGAGACTCGCACCGGCATGTCCCGTTGCGGCGGAGGCAGCGCGCGAGAGCCGTTGACCGTCACCCGCGTGGCCCAGTGAATGCTGATCGACTCGCCCCTGGCCAGTTCGGGTGCCAGCACATAGGCACCGGTGGGTGTTCCGTCGTCCAGCCGGCAGACAACACTGCAGAACTCCGGGCTCGACGGGTTCACGAACTCGGCGGTGCCGTCGATGGGGTCAATCACCCAGGTCGGACTTCCCTGCCGGGGAAGCCGGCTGTCTTCCTCCTCGGCGACGAAACCCGACCCGGGGAAGAGGCTCAGGATGGACTCGACGATCACGTCCTGAACCGCGACATCGGCCTCCGACAGCAGCGTCCGATCCGCCTTCTCGACCACGTTGAGGGTGGGGAGCCTCCGCCGGTAGTCGCGAAACAAGGGAAGCAGGCGGCCGTCGAGCGTCGTCCACAGGGAATCGAGATCCACGTTCGTCCTTCACCGGTCCCCCGACATCGAGATCGTCAGGGTACCGCCGGATGCCCCGCGGCGGCCGCAGCGGACACCCGGTCCCAGACGTTCATTGTCGAGTTGGTCAGGCAGACGGCGGACGACGTCGACCGGGTCCACGACCGGTGACGGTCAAACGGGGTCTGACGCGATGAATGCCTCATTCGGTGCGTCTGTCGCACCGAATGAGGCATTCATTCGCGGTAGGGCTACTTGCCGTTGGTGGGGGCTTTGACTTCGGCCGGCTTTGGTTGGCTGGTGGTGAGGGAAGTCTTGACGTCGGCGGTGACCAGTTTGCCCTGCTGGGCGAAATGGGTGCGGGCGTCTTCGAGGAGGCGGAAGGTGGTGTTGACCTGTTCGGAGACGTGGCGCTCGATGTCGGTGGCCTTGCGGACGCGTTCGGTCGCTTCGGCCAGGCGCTGCTCAGCATCTTCGATGATCTTGGCGGCGCGGATCTTGGCGTTGCCCTGCTCCTCGGCGAGTTCGCGTTCGATGCGGGCGCGCTTTTCGCCCAGCGCCTTGTCGCTGGATTCGCTGCGCTGCTTGGCGTCGTCGAGCAGCATGGCGGCCTGCTCGCGCGCGGCGGCCTCCTGCTTGGCCAGGACCGCTTCAACCGTGGCGCGCTTTTCGGTGATGGCCTGGTCGGCGGCGGCGCTGCGGCGTTCGGCGTCCTGGATGGTCTCGTCGGCGAGCTCGCGGGCGGCCGCTTGCTGGGCGGCCAGCTCGGTTTCGACCTTGGCGCGCTTGTCGGCGAGGGACTTGTCGCTGGCTTCGCTGCGCTGCTTGGCCTCTTCGAGGATGCGCGTGGCCTGCTTCTGGGCGGTGGCTTCGCGTTCGGCGAGCTCGCGCTCGAGCGTGGTGCGGCGGGCGGCCAGGGCCTCCTCGACCGCGGCGGCCTTGCGCTCGGCGTCGGAGGCGATCTGGGCGGCGCGTTCCTTGGCTGCGGCGGTCCGGGTCTCGAGCTCGGCCTCGAGCTCGGCGCGTTTCGCGGTCAGCGCGGCCTCGGTCTCGCGCTCGAGGACGGCGCGGCGCTCGGCGGCCTGGGCGTCGAGCACGCCGCGGGCCCCGGTGGCGTCGGCGTCCAACTCGGCCCGGCGTCCGGCGGCCTCGGCGTCGAGCGCGGCGATGCGCTCGTCGTTGGCGCGCGCCTGACGCTCCGCCTCGGCCCGGGCCTCGGCCAGGAGTTGGCCGTGCTCGGCCCGCGCGGCCGTGCGCAACTTCTCCTGCTCGGCCTGCAGCGCCGCCTGGCTCTGGGCGTGCTCCGCCTCGAGCTGGCCGCGTAGCTGCTCGGCCTCGGCCAGCAAGCCGTCGTGCCGGTCCTTCAGCTCGCGCGCATAGGACTGCGCCTGCTCGCGCACCCCGGCGGCGTACTCGTCGGCGGCGGACTTGGTGGCCACCACGTAGCCGTCGGCCTCGGCGCGGGCCTTGGCCGCGTGCTCGTCGGCGGCGGTGCGGGTGCCGGTGGCGTACTGGTCGGCCTCGCTGCGGGTGGCCGACGCGTGCGCGTCCGCCTTGGCGCGGGTCGACTTGCTGTAGTTGTCGGCGTCGCCGCGGGTGGTCCGGCTGTACTCGTCGGCCTTCGCCTTGAACTCGGCGATCTCCTCCTCGGCGAGCTGCATCATCAGCCGGACGCGCTCGGTCATGCCCTCGGTGCTGTTCGGGCTGGCGCTGATCCGGGCCAGGCGTGCGCGCGACTCCATGAGCTGCTGCTGCACGCTGCCGAGGGCCTTGGTCAACTCGGCCACTTTGGCGACGGCCTCGTCGCGGCCCTTCGCCGCATGGCGCAGGTCGTAGGTCAAGCGGGTAACCCGCTCGTTCACCTGGCGCTGGTTGTATCCACGGATAACGGTGTCGAAATGGGGCAAACGCGGAGTGGCGTCGGAGTCACCGGCAGGCATGTTGCCCCACTTTAGTAGGTCACCCCTAGGTGTAAAGACCGGGTCTGGTTAAGGCACCGTGAAGGCCACCCTGCCTGCGCCAGGCGGCAGGGTGGCCTTCGGTCGCGCTAATCACCTCACCGGTTGCGGTGACACCCATTCGATCTTCGGGCTGGCCGGCGGAACCTGCTGCGCCCGGCGCACCGCCCGGGACGGCCACCAGTTGGCCCTACCCAGCAGGCACATCAGCGACGGCAGCACCAGCACCCGGATGATCATTGCGTCGAGGAACACCGCGGTGGCGAGCCCGACGCCCATCTCCTTCATTTCCACCATGTCCAGGAACGCGAACACGGCGAACACGGACATCATCACGAACGCCGCGCTGGTGACCACGCCGGCCGAACGGGTCAGGCCGTACTCGACCGCGTCCCTGGTGGGCATCCCGCGCAGCGCCGCCTCGCGAATCCGGCTGACCACGAACACGTGGTAATCCATGGACAACCCGACGAGCACCACGAAAACAAACAACGGAATCCACGCGATGATCGCGCCGTTGGAGTGGAAGTTGAGCAGGCCCTCCGCCCAGGAGTGCTGGAACACCAGGCTCAGCACGCCGAACGCGGCGCCCGCGGACAGGGCGTTCAGCAGCAGCGCGGTCAACGCCACCGCGAGCGAGCGGAACGTGAACGCCATCACCAGGAACGTCAGCAGCAGCACGAATCCGACGACCAGCGGCAGCTTGTCCGACTGGTGGTCCTGGAAGTCGCGGTTCGTGGCGACGTCACCGCCGACTGCGTGCTCGACCCCGGCGACCGTGCCGATCGTGAGCGGCACCAGCTCGTCCCGCATCACCTGCAGCGAGTGGGCGGCCTCCGCCGAGTTCTCCTCGTGCGGGGTGCCGATCGCCACCGTGCTGACCCGGCCGTCCTTCGACGTCCGGACCTCCGGCCGGGTGTCCTGGGCGAACAGCGGGTTGCCGGTGGTGCGGTCCACCAGTGCGGTCAGCGCCGCGCGCACCTCGCCGGAGCGCTCCGCCGGCCCGCGCACCGCGACCACGTGGCTGGTTCCCTTGCTGGGGAACGCTCCCGTCATCCTGTCGTAAGAGGACACCACGGGAATGGTGCGCGGCAACGTGTCCGTTCCGGCCGAGCGCAGCGTGATGTTCAACGCCGGCACGGCGAGCGCCACCATCGCCGCGGTGGACAGCAGCAGCGTCACCGCCGGGTACTTCAGCGCCGGCTTCAGCAGCGCCGGCCAGACCCGCGGCGGGCCCTGCCGATTCGTCAGCCGCCACAGCAGCGGCACCCGCGGCCGGTCCACCCGCCGGCCGAGCTTGGCCAGCAGCGCGGGCAGCACGGTCAGCGAGCCGAGCATGGCCACCGCCACCACGATGATCGAGCCGGTGCCGAGCGAGGCGAAGATCGCGTCGTTGGCGAGGTAGAGCCCGGCCATCGAGACGATCACGGCCACGCCGGAGACGACCACGGTCCGCCCCGCGGTGGCGGCCGCCGCCTCCACGGCGGCCACGTGGTTACCGTTGCCCAGCCGCTCGCGTTCCTCCCGTTCCCGCTTCAGGTAGAACAGCGAGTAGTCCACCCCGACCGCCATGCCCATCAGCAGGATGATGCTGTTCACCGAGTCGATCGCCGGCACCACGTGCGAGGCCAGCGCCGAGAGCCCGATCGCCGCGGCCACCGCGCACATCGCCAGCAGCACCGGAACCCCGGCCGCGATGATCGCCCCGAACGCGATCAGCAGGATCAGCAGCGTAACCGGCAGGCTCAGCAGCTCCGCCCGGCCGAGGTCGTTACCCACCTGCTCGTTGATCCCCTGGCCCAGCGACGGTCCGCCGACCTCCTCGACCCGCAACTCCGGATGGGCTTTCTGAACCGCCGCCGTCGCGTCCAGCAGCGGGGTCACCCGCTTGCTCGCGGTGCCCCGGTCCCCGCTCATGGTGATCGGCACCAGCAGCGCTTCCCCACTCTTCGCCACCACCGGCGCGCCCACCTCGGCCACGTCCGGAAGCCCCCGCATCCGGTTCGTCACCTCCGCCGCCGCGGTCCGGGCCGCCGCCTGGTCGAGTCGCCCCGACGGCGCCGTGATCAGCACGTTCTCCCGCGCTGGATCGCCGAAGTTCCCGTCCTTCACGATCGCCGACGCCTGCCCCGACTCACCGCCCCAGGTGTCCTCCTCGCTCACCTGCCGGTTCCCCGCCATGCCCCCCACGGCAAAGCACACCGCGACGAACACCACCCACAACCCGATAGCCCGCCACGGATGCGTAGCACTCCACCGCGCCACCCGCACCGTTCCCGGCACTCGTTTTCCGCCCACCGCGCCAGCCCTTTCCCTCAGTCCGCCAAGTGTTTCGATCGTCGCGACACCGAGGGACCGGCACACGGGTGCACGCCCCCAAACCCGGGGTGGGGCCAGCCCTACCTTCTCCTAATCGGGCGAACCTGCCCACCGTGTTCGGCCGAGCACGGTACGCTACGGGCGTTGTCGCCGAGAGGGGAAATGACGGGCTTTCGGGTGCAACCCGAATGGATCACAAAATATGCCGACGTGATCCGCGCGCAGAGCGGGCATGCGGAAAAGCCCACGACTATGCAGACCAACATCTGGCCATGACCTGGCCGGAAGAGGGCCTGCTTTCGTACTGGTGGGGCCGCATGACCGGTTGCAGGCCGCGGCCGCAAACCACATGGCCGACTTGGCAAAAGTAAGTGACATGTCGCAGGGACAGTTACAGGCTACAGCCCGAGGGCAATCCGTGCGATCTTGCGAAGTTGGCGTCTCACGTCGGCGTGTTGGCCTGCTGCGTCGCTGTGTTGGCCGATCACGAGGGCAGCTGGTGACGTGCGGCCACCGGCGCGGAACCAGAAACCATCCGCATTCCCACCAGCGGCCAACACGCCAACGCCAGGTGCCAACACAGCGACGCCAGCGGCCAACACACCCGGATTACCGGGAGGCGATGGCGGTCCAGGTGGTTTGGTGGAACTGCTGGCCGGTGATGGGTGGGCGGGCGGAGACGTTCCAGACCAGGGCGGCGAAGCGGGGGGTGGCGGCGACGCCCATGTAGTCGCCGTAGAAGATCGCCGTGCCGGAGGCGAGGGCGGCCCACTGGACGGGGCTGGCCGGGCCGACCGTGTGCTCGAAGCCGAAGGTCCGTCCATTGTCGACGGAGGCGATGTAGTTCTGGTCCACAGTGGACGCGGTGCCGTTCTGTGCCCGGGTGCGGTAGGTGACGTGGACGGCGCCGGCCGCGGCGGCCACGTCGGGGGTGAACCGGTCGAGCCCGGCGACACGCGGGTCGACCTGGGCAGGGGCGCTCCAGGTGCGGCCGCCGTCGCGGGACACCGACAGCGCGATGTTGTTCAGGCCGTCCGGGTTGAACCGGGTGTCCTGCCAGGTGACGTACATCCGGTCGGTGGACGGGTCGATCGCCGCTGCGGGCAGGCCGCCGGTGCGCATGCCGGGCACCCCGGAGCCGCGGAACTCGCCGACGGTGACCGGCGCGGACCAGGTCAGGCCGCCGTCCCGGGAGGTCTGCGAGTTCTCGACGTCGGCGGTGCCGATGACCTGGTCGTAGACGACGGTCAGCGAGCCGTCGCGCTGCACCATCGGCAGCACGCCCTCGGTGTCGGCGTCCGGCGCGCTGATCGGGATCTGCGGGCTCCAGTGCTCGCCGCGGTCGTCGGAGAAGCTGACGATGCCGGGTGAGTGCGTGACGTCCCCGGTGGTGACGAACTTCGACCACACCGAGTAGAGCCGGCCCTGGTGCGGGCTGGCTGCCGAGTTGTCCACCACGAGCCAGTTCTTGTCGTGGAAGATGTTGATGTCGTTGTCATCCACGACCAGCACCGGCGGGCCGAAGGTGAGGCCGCCGTCGTCGGAGCGCTGCACGGTGACGGCGCTGCGCGGGTCGTTCGCGTTGAACGCGATGGTCTGCAGGTACACCGCACCGTCACCGCCGAACGTGACCACCGCGTCGGACGCCCGGTCGAACGGACCGCCCACGGCGATGGTCAGCAGCGGATAGTTGCCCGCCGCCCAGGTCTGCCCGCCGTCCTGCGAAACCGCGTAGCCGAGGTCGACGGATCCGCCGTCGCGGTACCGGCCCTGCTGGAACGTCGTGACGATCACGTTGGGGTTGTTGGGGTCGATGGCGACGTCCGGTTCCGTCTGGGTGTCCGGCTCGGCGCCGTTGATGGCCGGCAGGGTGTCCCGGCTGGCCCGCTGAACGTTGGTGATCTTGTCGAACCCGCCCGCGGCCTGACCGGCGAGCGGGCTCGTCGCCACCGCGGCGTGGGCCACCCGCCTCGCCTCCATGCGTTGCTGGAACGCCAGATGTGCCTTTTCGGCCGCTGCTCTTGCCGGGATCTGGACCGGTGCAGCGGTGGTGACCGCGGGTTGGACGAAGGCGGTGACGGCGATGACGGGAATGATCAATGAGAGCAGGCGAAGTGCACGCATGTCATCGCAGTCTGCTCTCCCCGTCCGTCCTTGGCCAACCCTTAACCGTTATGGCAAATGGTGAACGTTGCTCATCCTGACGAACCGGACTAGACGAATTTTATGGACAAACGCACAGCAATTGTCGGTGTCACAACAATTTTGGCGGCGGCCGTGGTGTCCGCTCCCGTGCCGGCCGCCGCCGAGCCCGTGTCGGGTTACGTCGTCGTGCTGCGCCAGGCCGGGCAGGCCCAGGCGCTCGCCCAGCGTGCCGGTGCCCGCGCCGATCACGTCTACGACGCCGCGTTACCCGGCTTCTCCGCGCGGCTGAGCCAAAGCCAGGTCAGGAGCCTGGCCAAGGACCCGGCCGTGTCCTACGTCGTGCCGGACACCCCGGTGCGCGCGCTCGGCGAGCAGCCCAACCCGCCGTCCTGGGGCCTGGACCGCATCGACCAGCGCAACCTCCCGCTCGACCAGCTCTACCGGTTCGCCAACACCGCCGACAACGTCAACGCCTACGTGATCGACACCGGGATCCGCGCCACGCACCGGGACCTCGCCGGGCGGGTCTCCGGCGGTGTGGACATCGTCGACAACGACAACAATCCCGACGACGGCAACGGGCACGGCACGTTCGTCGCCGGGATCATCGGCGGCGCCCAGTTCGGCGTGGCCAAACGGATCCACCTGGTGCCGGTCCGGGTGCTGGACAACTCCGGCGCCGGCACGATCGCCAACGTCATCGCCGGCGTCAACTGGGTCGCCCGCAACGCCCGCAAGCCGGCCGTGGTGAACATGAGCCTCGGCGGCCAGGCGAACCAGGCGCTGGACGACGCGGTGCGCGCCGCGATCGCCGCCGGCGTCACGTTCGTGGTCGCGTCCGGCTCCTCGGCCAGCGACGCCGGCAACTTCTCGCCGGCCCGGGTCCGCGAGGCGATCACCACCTCGGCCACCCGGATCGACGACTGCGTGTTCCCGCCGTCCAACTTCGGCCCGCTGATCGACCTCTACGCACCGGGCGCGAACATCACCAGCGACTGGTTCACCTCGGACACCGCCACGATCACGCTCAGCGGCACGTCCTGGTCGACCCCGCACGTGGTCGGCGGGGCGGCGCTGTTCCTGGCCACCAACCCCGCCGCCACGCCCGCTCAGGTGGCCAGCGCGCTGATCACCAGGTCCACCAAGGGAGTTCTCTGCAATGTGCCGGCGAACACGGCCAACCGCCTGCTCTACACCGGCCCCTGAGGTTCCCGCCACATCCGCCAGAAGGGCGGGCCGTCCGGCATGAAGAACGGCTCGCCCATGAGCCGGTATCCGTGCCGCAGGTAGAGATCGCGGGCCCGGGGGCTGCTGGCCTCCAGGTACGCCGGGGTGCCGGCCCCGTCGAGCCGCTGGTGATGTTGCCGCATCAGCAGCGATCCGACCCCGGCACTCTGGCAATCCGGTTGCACCGCAAGGAAAGCCAGGTGGTGGTGCGGGTCGTGCGGGTGGTGCGCCTCGAAGTGGTCGTCCAGGACCTGGAACCGGTCCAGCCATGGCCCGCACGCCGCCGCCACCCGCGCCGCATAGTCGGGCGGCGGCGGGTAGTCCGCGCCGTGGAACCAGACCGCGGCCGCCGTGACGTCCGCGGTGACCTCCACGTGCCCGTGCGTGAACGCGTGCTCGACGAAGATCAGGAAGTCCGCGGTGAGCCGGTCCAGCCGGTCGGCCGGGTCGGGCAGCAGCCAGGCGACCACCGGCAGTGGCAGGAACGCCTCGGCGATCAGCACGGCCACCCGCTCCGCCTGATCCGGCCCGGCGCGGACGACCTCGGACGCGGTGGTCACCGCGCGATCACCTCGGTGTCGGCGGACGCGCTCACCGTGACGCTGCGCGCGCCGAGCCCGATGGTGGCGTAGACCTCCGGCCGGCTGGACCGCAGCACCAGGCCCCAGATGATGCCGAGCAGCACCGTGATCAGGTACACGATCGGCACGCCCCAGCGCAGCGGGTGGTCCTCCGGAACCCCGAGCAGCGTGGCGAAGTTGCGCAGGCCGAAGAACACCACGATGGCCAGCGCCACGGTGGCCAGCCACGGTGCGACCGCACGCCGCCAGGTGGTCTCGCCGGACGGGTTGCGCGCGAAGAACACGCCCACCGCCACCGACGTGATCAGGATCAGCAGCAGCACGCCCATCCCGCCGGCGGTGCCGCCCCAGTAGAACAGGTTCACCACCGGGTTCCAGCCGCCGATCGCGTAGATGACGATCACCGCGAGCCCGACCGCGGTCTGGATCATCGAGCCGACCACGGGCGAGCCGGTCCGGTGCGAGGTCCGGCCCAGCGCCGGCGGCAGCACCCGCTCCCGCCCGAGCGCGAACATGTAGCGCGCGGTGGTGTTGTGGAAGGAGATCATCGCGGCCAGGATGCTGGTGACCAGCAGCGCGTGCCCGACGTCGGCGATCCAGGTGCCGATGTGCTGCGCGGCCAGGTTGAACGGCAGCTCGCTCTGCTGCTGGCCGGACTGCGCCACGATCTGGTCCGGCCCGACCGCCACGCTCATCGCCCACGAGCCGAGCGCGTAGAGCCCGGCGATCAGCGCAACCGACAGGTATGTCGCGGTGGGCACGGTGCGCCGCGGGTCCCGGGCCTCCTCGCTGAACACCACCGAGGACTCGAACCCGACGAAGCCGAGCACCGCCAGGGCCAGCACCGCGCCGATGCCCGAGGTGAACAGGTTCCCCGGCGCCAGCGTGTCGAACGTGATCGTGCCGCCCGCCGGGTTGCCCAGGTCGGCGATGCTGAACACGAGGATGACCAGGACCTCGGTGACCAGCAGCACGGCCAGCACCTTGCTGTTCACGTCCACCTGCTGCAGCCCGAGCACCGCCACGATGGCCCAGGCGACCAGCGCGATCACCCACCACTTGACGTCGAGGTCGAACCACTGCAGCAGCAACGGCTGGGTGGCCGCGCCGATCAGCCCGTACAGCCCGACCTGCAGCGCGTTGTACGCCAGCAGGGCCACCCACGAGCCGCCCACCCCGAGCGGTTTGCTGAGCCCCTGGCTGATGTAGGCGTAGAACGCGCCGGCGTTGACCACGTGCCGGGCCATGGCCACGTAGCCGACCGAGAACAACCCGAGCACGAGGCCGATGATGATGAAGGCCAGCGGGATGCCGATCAGCCCGGTGACCGCGAAGCCGGTGGTGACCACGCCGGCCACCACGGTCAGCGGCGTGGCCGCGCTCATCACGAAGAACAGCACGGACGGAATGCCCAGGCGGTCCTCGGCCAGCGCCAAGGACAAATTGCTCTGGGTTCGGGGATAGGACATGTGGGGACTCCAGGTGGTTGTCGGGGGAAGCTCTACATCCGGTGGTGCAGAACGGCTTCGCCGATGGCGGCCTCGGTTTCGGCGACGAGCACGCGCAGCGGCCCGGGCAGGCTGTTGATCAGCAGCCGCTGGTAATCGGCGATGTCGATGGCCGCCTCGGCTTTCAGGTACTTGTCCAGTCCGGTGGCCCGGATCAGCCCGGCCAGCACGACGTCCGGCAGCACGATGGCCTCGCGCCGGGACAGCTTCTGGGCGAGCCGGACCACCGGCCAGGCCGCCGCGTTCAGGTCGACCGGCCGGTACACGATCGAGCGGCGGAACCGCCTGGTCTCCGCCAGCCGCACCAGGCCCTCGCGCACCATGCGCTGGGCCACCAGTTCGTAGGCGTTGCGGCCGAGATAGCGCAGCCAGTCCCGGACCGGCCGCGGCTCGGGCTCGCCGAGCACGTCCTCGAGCACCAGATGCACCAGCGCGTCCGGCACCGGCCGGCGGTCCATGACGACCACGTGCGCGCGCTGGATCGTGATCTTGCGGAACAGCATGAGCTCGCCGAGCAGCGATGCGGCCAGCCCGATCCCCGCGGCTCGTTCGGTGAGCCGCGCCTTACCGGTCACGTCGTCGTGCGCGGCGAGAAAGAAGTCGTCTGCCAGCAGCAGTTCGCGCGGCGCCCAGCCGGGTCTGGTCCCGTTGGCCTCGTTCACCACGTCCCCAAGCTCGAGTAAGGCCGACAACCCTAGCGCCTTGATCCGTTTCGGCGATTCGGCCGATCGGGGGATGTCGTGGGTAAACGCTGCGTCCCGAATCCGAGTCTCGTGGGTGTTCGCCTGGCTCGCCGCGGTGGTCGGGTCGCGTTGGCGGGCGGCGGTGGGGCTGTGGCTGGGTCTCAAGAAGGCTGGGGAAGGGGCCGGGGATCCGTGCTGGTCCTCCCCGGTCGCTTTGGGAGGGTGGCTGGGGGAGCGTTTGGGTCCAGTTGATCTTCCAGGGGTGGTTTGGCGGGCCATGATCACCGTTTCGGAACGAAAAATGCTTGAAATCCAAGCACTTTCGTTCCCAAACAGTGATCATGAAACCTCCTGTCACCACCCCGCCAACGCCACCCGACCCACCGACCAGCTGGCGCCCGCACCCGGCCGAGGTTCGTCCTCTGTGGACTCGTTAGTCGACGGGTATGGAATTCACGTGCCTGACCTGGGGGATCTGCCGGGATCAGCGACAATCAAGGTAGCGTTCGTGTCCCGATCGACCGACTTCAGGAGGTAGCCGGATGTTCCGCAAGGTGCTCGTCGCGAATCGCGGGGAGATCGCCATCCGGGCGTTCCGGGCCGGCTACGAGCTGGGCCTCGGCACGGTCGCGGTGTTCCCGTACGAGGACCGGACCTCCGCGCACCGGATGAAGGCGGACGAGGCGTACCTGATCGGCCGGCCCGGCCACCCGGTCCGCGCCTACCTCTCGGTCGAGGAGATCATGGGCGCCGCCCACCGGGCCGGGGCGGACGCGATCTACCCGGGCTACGGCTTCCTGTCCGAGAACCCGTCGCTGGCCCAGGCCTGCGAGGACGCCGGCATCACCTTCGTCGGGCCGAGCACCGACGTGTTGGAGCTGACCGGGAACAAGGCCCGGGCGGTGGCGGCGGCGCGCGCGGCCGGGCTGCCGGTGCTGCGCTCCTCGGCGCCCTCGGCCGACCTGGACTCGCTGCTGGTGGCGGCCGGGGAGATCGGGTTCCCGCTGTTCGTCAAGGCGGTGGCCGGCGGCGGCGGGCGGGGCATGCGCCGGGTGGCCGAGCGGGCGATGCTGCGCGAGTCGATCGAGGCGGCCATGCGGGAGGCGGAGTCGGCGTTCGGCGACGCCACGGTGTTCCTCGAGCAGGCCGTGGTCGAGCCGCGGCACATCGAGGTGCAGATCCTGGCCGACGCAGCCGGGAACGTCATCCACCTGTTCGAGCGGGACTGCTCGGTGCAGCGCCGGCACCAGAAGGTGATCGAGATCGCGCCGGCGCCGGACCTGGATCCCGTGCTGCGCGCGCGGATCTGCGCCGACGCGGTGGCCTTCGCCCGGCACATCGGCTACCGGAACGCCGGCACCGTGGAGTTCCTGCTCGACCCGGCCGGCAACCACGTGTTCATCGAGATGAACCCGCGGATCCAGGTGGAGCACACGGTCACCGAGGAGGTCACCGACGTCGACCTGGTGCAGTCCCAGCTGCGCATCGCCAGCGGGGAGACGCTCGAGGACCTGGGCCTGCGCCAGGAGGACATCCGGCTGCGCGGCGCGGCGCTGCAGTGCCGGATCACCACCGAGGACCCGGCGAACGGGTTCCGCCCGGACACCGGGATCATCAGCGCCTACCGCTCGCCGGGCGGGGCCGGCATCCGGCTGGACGGCGGCGAGGCCAACGCCGGGACGGCGGTGGGCGCGCATTTCGACTCGATGCTGGTGAAGCTGACCTGCCGGGGCCGGGACTTCGGCCTGGCCGTGCTGCGCGCCCGGCGGGCCGTCGCCGAGTTCCGGATTCGCGGCGTGGCCACGAACATCCCGTTCCTCCAAGCCGTCCTGGACGACCCGGACTTCAAGGCGGGCAACGTCAACACGGCGTTCATCGAGCAGCGCCCGCACCTGCTCACCGCACGGCACTCGGCCGACCGGGGCACCCGGCTGCTCACGTACCTGGTCGACATGACCGTGAACAAGCCGCACGGCCCGCGGCCCAAGGTGATCGACCCGGCGGACAAGCTGCCCCCGGCCGACCTGACGCTCGCGCCGCCGGCCGGCTCCCGGCAGCGGCTGGCCGAGCTGGGGCCGGAGGGTTTCGCGGCGTGGCTGCGGGAGTCGCGCGCGGTGTGCGTCACCGACACGACGTTCCGCGACGCGCACCAGTCGCTGCTGGCCACCCGGGTGCGGACCAAGGACCTGCTCACCGTGGCGCCCCAGGTGGCGCGGCTGACCCCGGAGCTGCTGTCGCTGGAATGCTGGGGCGGGGCGACCTATGACGTGGCGTTGCGGTTCCTGGCCGAGGATCCGTGGGAGCGGCTGGCGGCGCTGCGGGCCGCGGTGCCGAACATCTGCCTGCAGATGCTGCTGCGCGGGCGGAACACGGTGGGGTACACGCCTTATCCGACCGAGGTGACGACCGCGTTCGTGCAGGAGGCGGCTTCCACCGGGATCGACCTCTTCCGGATCTTCGACGCGCTGAACGACGTGGAGCAGATGCGGCCGGCGATCGACGCGGTGCGGGAGACCGGAACGGCGGTCGCCGAGGTCGCGCTGTGCTACACCGCCGACCTCGCCGATCCGGCCGAGCAAATGTACACATTGGACTACTACCTGAAGCTGGCCGAGCAGATGGTCGGCGCCGGCGCGCACGTGCTGGCGATCAAGGACATGGCCGGGCTGCTCCGCCCGCCGGCCGCAGCCCGGCTGGTTTCCGCGCTGCGCAAGGAGTTCGAGCTGCCGGTGCACCTGCACACGCACGACACCGCGGGCGGACAGCTGGCCACCTACCTCGCCGCCATCCAGTCCGGAGTGGACGCCGTGGACGGCGCGGTGGCTTCGATGTCCGGCACCACCTCGCAACCGTCGCTGTCGGCGATCGTTGCGGCCACCGACCACAGTGACCGGGAGACCGGGCTGTCGCTGACCGCGGTGTCCGACCTCGAGCCGTACTGGGAGATCGTGCGCCGGGTGTACGCACCGTTCGAGGCGGGGCTGCCGTCGCCCACCGGCCGGGTGTACCACCACGAGATCCCCGGCGGCCAGCTGTCCAACCTGCGCACCCAGGCGATCGCTTTGGGGCTGGGGGACCGGTTCGAGGAGATCGAGGCCATGTACGCGGCCGCCGACCGGATGCTCGGCCGGCTGGTCAAGGTCACCCCGTCGTCCAAAGTGGTCGGCGACCTGGCGCTGCACCTGGTCGGCGCCGGCGTCGACCCGAAGGAGTTCGAGGCCGACCCCGGCCGGTTCGACGTCCCCGACTCGGTGATCGGCTTTCTGCACGGCGAGCTCGGCGACCCGGCCGGCGGCTGGCCGGAACCCTTCCGCACCAAGGCGCTGGCCGGCCGCCCCGCGCCGCGCGGCGTCGCGCCGCTGACCGACGAGGACCACGCGGGCCTCTCCGCCGACCGCCGCGCGACCCTGAACCGGTTGCTGTTCCCCGGCCCCACCAAGGAGTTCCTCGCCCACCGCGCCCAGTTCAGCGACACCAGCGTGCTGGCCAGCAAGGACTTCTTCTACGGCCTGGAGCCGCGCAAGGAGTACACCGTCGGCCTCGACAAGGGCGTCACGCTGCTGATCGAGCTGGAGGCCATCGGCGAAGCCGACGAGCGCGGCATCCGCACCGTGATGGCGAACCTGAACGGCCAGCTCCGCACCATCCAGATCCGCGACCGCTCGGTGGCCGCCGACGTCCCTGTCGCCGAGAAGGCCGACCGTGCCAACCCGGGCCACGTCGCCGCCCCGTTCGCCGGCGTGGTCACGCTCGCCGTAGCCGAAGGCGAGGAGGTCAAGGCCGGCGCCACGGTGGCCACCATCGAGGCGATGAAGATGGAGGCCGCCATCACCGCCCCGAAATCCGGCACGGTGGAACGCCTCGCCATCACCCCCGTCCAGCAGGTCGAGGGCGGAGACCTCCTCGTCGTGCTCGGCTAAACCCCGCCTGGTGGCCGGTCATGATCGCCGTTCGGGGACCGAGGTGCTTGATTTTCAAGCACTTTCGTCCCCAAACGATGATCACACCACTGACAGCGGCCGCACCCGCCGCCCCGATCGGCGGCTCCGGGTCGACGTGGGCCAGGGGCAGCTGGGCACCGCGATCGTGACCGTGATCTAACCGGCGTCCGGCCACCCGGCTTGCGTGGTGACCACGGTCAGCCGCTGGGTGGCTCGGGTGAGGGCGACGTACAGGGTACGTGGACCGGTGGTGGACTCGGTGATCAACTCGCCGGGCTCCACGACCACGACCGCGTCGTATTCCAAACCCTTGGCCTCCAAGCCGTCGACCACGTGCAGCCGGGCGGCTTCCAGATCGGCCACAATGGACCGAACGGTGTCCACCCGGGACGCTGCGGTGATCACGCCGACCGTTCCGTCCACTTCGGACAATAGCTCCTTGGCTGCCGCCACCACGGAGTCGGCCAGCTCGGCGGGTGTTGTGACCCGGACCGAGGGCGCGATTCCGGTGCTGCGCACGGCATGCGGCAGCTGATCGGCCGTGGCCACCGAGCCGACCACGCGGGCGGCCAGGCCGAAGATCTCCGCGGAGTTGCGGTAGTTCGTGCGCAGGGTGAACCGCCGCCGTACGGTCCGCGGGCCGAGCGCGCCGGTCCGGGCCCGCTCCGCCTCGGCCGGGTCGGGCCACGAGCTCTGCACCGGGTCGCCGACGATCGTCCAGCTCGCGTACCGCCCGCGGCGGCCGATCATCCGCCACTGCATGGGGGAGAGGTCCTGCCCCTCGTCCACCACGATGTGCGAGTACTCGTCGTAGTGGTCCGGGCGCCGGTAGGCCGATCCGGTGTGCCGGCCGGACCAGGTGTGCACCTCGAGCGCCCTTCCGTCCTCACGCCGCCGGCGGCGCTTCGGCGGCCGGCCGAGCAGCACGCGCAGCTCGTCCAGCAGCGCCACGTCCGCCACCGTCGGCCCGCGGCCCCGGTCGGCCCAGGACGCGGCCAGCGCGGTCACCTCGCCCGTGGTGAGCTGGTTGCCGGCGGCGCGGGCCAGCCGGGCCCGGTCGCCCAGCCAGCCGAGCACCTCGGCCGGCCCGACGATGCGCCACCACACCACCACGAACCGGTGGAAGTCGATCCGCTCGCCCAGCTCGGTGATCAGCTCGTTCCGGCGTGCCGCCGCGGCCGTCGTGTCACCGTCTTCCATTCGGAACGACTCCGCTTTGCGCCACAGCGCTTCCAGCAGCGCCTCCGCGGCATCCACACGCGACTCGTTGGGCGGCCGGCCGGTGGCGTGCACCGCGCGGCGCACCCGGGTCAGCTCCCGGCCGGTCAGCCGGAGCACCTCGCCCCGGTACACGATGCGCAGCTCCTCCGGCGCACCCGGCGGCGTGTCCCGCATCGCCTGCTTGAGCACCCGCCGCATGCGCAGCGAGCCCTTCACCGCGGCCACCGCGGCCGGGTCCACGTGCGTGGCGGCGACGCCGTCCAGCACGTCACCCACCGCGCGCAGCTCGACGGTGTCCTCGCCCATCGACGGCAGCACCCGGGAGATGTAGGAGGTGAACGCGGTCGACGGGCCGATCACCAGCACGCCGGAGCCGCCCATCCGCTTCCGGTCCCGGTAGAGCAGGTAGGCCACCCGGTGCAGGGCCACCGCGGTCTTCCCGGTGCCCGGCCCGCCGGTGATCTCGGTCACGCCGCGCCAGGGCGCCCGGATCACCTCGTCCTGCTCCTTCTGGATGGTGGCCACGATGTCGCGCATGGTCTCGCCGCGCGCCCGGGCCAGGCTCGCCATCAGCGCGCCCTCGCCGACCACCGCCATCCCGTCCGGCCGCAGCTCCGGCATCAGCAGGTCGTCGTCGATGTCCACAACGGACTGACCGGTGGACCGGATCACCCGGCGCCGCACCACGTCCATCGGCTGCTCGGCGGTGGCCTGGTAGAACGGCGCGGCCGCGGGCGCGCGCCAGTCGGTCACCAGGTTGTCGAAGTTCTGGTCCCGCACGCCGAGCCGTCCGACGTGCATGGCCTCGCCGGAGGTGTCGTCCAGTCGCCCGAACACCAGCCCCTCGTGCTCGGCGTCCAGGCTGCGCAGGATCTGGTTGGCCTGGTAGACCATCACGTCCCGCTCGAACAGCATCGCCGCCTGCTCGTACACGGCCTCGTTGCGCGCCCCGTGCGCAAGCCGGTCACCGCGGTCCCGCATGGCCTCCGCCTCGGCCCGCATCTCGTCGACACGCGTGTAGACCTGATCGACATGTGCCTGCTCAGCCGCAATCTCGATCTCTCTGGCAGAGGTCTGCGACACCCACGCTCCCCACAACCGGTTCTATGAACAGGAACAAACAGCGTACGTGAACCGGATGTTCCGCGGGGGACGTGTCGGGATACCTGGGACGATGACGGGGTGACGCGCATCGTGGCCGGGGTCGCCGGGGGACGCCGGCTCGCCGTGCCGCCCAAGGGCACCCGGCCGACGTCGGAGCGGGTCCGGGAGGCCCTGTTCAGTGCGGTCGAGGCGGCCATGGACCTGGACGGCGCGCGGGTGCTCGACCTCTACGCGGGCTCCGGCGCGCTCGGCCTCGAGGCGCTGTCCCGAGGGGCCGCGGCCGCGACGTTCGTGGAGTCCGACCGGCCGGCGATCTCCGTGCTGGAGAAGAACATCGCCGCGGTCGGGCTGCCCGGCGCCGAGGTGCGCCGCGGCACCGTCCGCTCGGTGCTGGCCACCACCCCGCCGGCGCCGTACGACCTGGTGCTGGCCGACCCGCCGTACCGGATCGACCCGCGCGAGGTCGACACCGTGCTCGCCGCGCTGACCGGCTGGACCGCCCCCGGCGCGTTGATCATCCTCGAACGGGCGCAGCGGTCGGGCCCGCCGGGATGGCCGGAACCGTTGCGGCCCATGAAGGTTCGCCGGTACGGGGACACCGAGCTGCACTTTGCCCGGATGGGTGATCGAGACCACGGCGACACCTCGTAGCCGTTCACCGCTGATACCGTCCGGCGCCATGAGGCGAGCGGTGTGTCCCGGCTCCTACGATCCGCCCACCAACGGTCACCTGGACATCCTCGAGCGGACCTCCGGCCTGTTCGACGAGGTCGTGGTCGCCGTGCTGATCAACAAGAGCAAGCAGGGCCTGTTCACCGTGGACGAGCGGATGGAGATGCTCCGCGAGATCAGCGCCCCGCTGGGCAACGTCCGGGTCGACTCCTGGCACGGCCTGCTCGTGCACTACTGCCAGCAACACGGCATCCAGGCCATCGTCAAAGGCCTGCGCGCGATCGGCGACTTCGACTACGAGCTGCAGATGGCGCAGATGAACCAGCAGCTCACCGGCGTCGAGACGCTGTTCATGCCGACCAAACCGCCGAACAGCTTCCTGTCCAGCTCGCTGATCAAGGAGGTGGCCACGTTCGGCGGCGACGTGTCCCACCTGCTCCCCGAGCCGGTGCACAAGCGCCTCATCCAGCGCCTCGGCCGGGGTGACTAACGTTCGGCATGTTGGCCCCTGACGTCGCCATGTTGGCCCCTGGCGTCGCTGTGTTGGCTTGTGGCGTCGCCATGTTGGGCAAATGCGCGGTCGGGGTCACGGTCAGCCGTGTCCGGCCTTGTCGTCACCAGCCAACACGCCTACGCCAGACGCCAACACAGCGACGTGGCGCGCCAACACAGCGGCCCACCACCCCCCTACAACACCAGCTTCATGCCGACGTGGCTCGCGGTGAACCCCAGCCGCTCGTAGAACCGGTGCGCGTCCGCCCGGCTGGCGTCCGAGGTGAGCTGCACCAGCACGCAGCCGCGGGACCGCGCCTCGCCGACCGCCCATTCGATCAGCCGCTGCCCGAGTCCGGCGCCGCGCTGGTCGGTGCGCACCCGCACGGCCTCGATCTGCGCCCGGGTCGCGCCCACCCGGGACAGCCCGGGGATGAACGTGAGCTGCAGCGTGCCGACCACCTCGTCGCCCGCCTCGGCCACCGCGAGCAGCTGCCGCGGGTCGGCGTCCAGCTGGGCGAACGCCTCGGCGTAGCGCGGATCGCCCGGCCGCTCTCGCGTGGCCCCGAGCGGGTCGTCGGCCAGCATCGCCACGATCTCCGGCACATTCTCGGCCCGCGCCCGGCGGATGGTCACCTCGCTCATGGCCCCAGGCTGACACGCGGGGTCGCGCCTCCCGCTCCCGAGGGGGTCCGGCGGGCAGACTGTCACCTGGAGTGATGTGTCGGGAGGAGCCGCCGTGTACCGGGTGTTCGAGGCGCTTGACGAGCTGGTCACGATCATGGAGGAGGCCAGAGGCCTGCCCATGACCTCGAGCTGCGTCGTGCCCCGCGGCGACGTGCTGGAGCTGCTCGACGAGATCCGCGACGCGCTGCCCGGCGAGCTCGACGACGCCCAGGACGTGCTCGACCGCCGCGACGAGATCATCGGCAACGCCGAGCACCAGGCCCAGCAGACCATCAGCAAGGCCAACCTCGAGGCCGAGCAGACGTTGAACGACGCCGACGCCGAGGCCGACCGCCGGCTCGCCGAGGCCACCGTGCACGCCGACCGCATGGTGGCCGACGCGCGCGACGAGGCGGACCGCACGGTGGCCGCCGGCCAGGCCGAGTACGACACGCTGGTCGGGCGGTCCAAGGCGGAGGCGGAACGGATGCTCCAGGCCGGCCGGGAGGCCTACGAGCAGGCGGTCGAGGACGCCCGCATCGAGCAGGCCCGGCTGGTGTCGCAGACCGAGGTCGTGCAGGCCGCGCACGCCGAGTCGGCCCGCATCCTGGACGCCTCCGCCGAGGAGGCCGGCCGGCAGCGCGCCGAGTGCGACGAGTACGTGGACGGCAAGCTCGGCGAGTTCGAGGACCTGCTGGCGCACACCCTGCGCACGGTCAGCAAGGGCCGCACCCACCTCCGGGGGCAGTTGAACGGCGTCGGGTCCGGCGTCGCCCCCTTCGACTATCGGGCTTGATTTCCCGCCACCGCGGACATCCCGTAAACTTGAGCGGTTGGCCGCGCGAGGGTTGACCACGCGGCGAAAGCAAGCCACCTGGGAGCACTGACTGAGTTCGCTATGTCCGGACAGCGTCACAGCGGAGCCCGCCCGGCCGTGACCAGTCCCTGGGTGATCGACACCCGGGAACTGGGTCGCCGGCCGGGTACGAGCCGCGCCCTGAACAGGACCGCACCCGCGGTCGCCGCCCTCGGCGTCGAGGGCGTCGTCGCCGTGCCCGCCGGCGCCGCCGTCGAGTTCGACCTGCTGCTCGAGGCGGTGGTGGAGGGGGTGCTGGTGTCCGGCACGGCCAGCGCGCCCACCGCCGGCGAATGCTCCCGCTGCCTCGACCCGATCTCCGGACGGGTCGAGATGGAGATCACGGAGCTCTTCGCCTACCCGGACAGCACCACCGACGCGACCACCGATGACGACGAGGTCAGCCGCCTGGTCGACGACCTCGTCGACCTGGAGCCGGTCGTTCGGGACGCCATCGTGCTGGCGCTGCCGGCGGTCCCGCTGTGCACCCCGGACTGTGCCGGACTGTGCCCGGACTGTGGCGGCAAGTGGGCCGACCTCGGTCCCGATCACCGGCATGAGACCATTGATCCCCGATGGGCCGCGCTAACGGAGCGGTTCGACGTGGATCGCGACCGATAGGTACGTGGGTTTTGTGGAGGAGAAATAGTCGTGGCCGTCCCCAAGCGTAGAATGTCGCGCTCGAACACGCGCTCGCGCCGGTCGCAGTGGAAGGCCACCGCACCGCATCTCGTCGAGTGCTCGAACCGAGCCTGTCGCAAGCCCAAGCCGCCGCACGTGGCCTGCCCGAACTGCGGCCAGTACGACGGTCGCCAGGTCATCGCACCCGCCTGATCCCCGCGGCGAAGGCAGTTCTCCGCATGGGGGGTCGGGCGAACCGTGGATCGTCTGACGATCATGGCTCGCTACTCAAGGCGCTCGACGTCGATTTGGGCGCCGAGCTCTTCACCCTTGCGCTGACACACCGTTCCTACGCCTACGAGAACGGCGGGTTGCCGCCCAACGAGCGCCTGGAGTTCCTGGGCGACGCGGTGCTCGGCCTCGTCGTCACCGATCACCTGTACCGCACCCATCCCGACCTCGCCGAGGGTCAACTGGCGAAGCTGCGGGCCAGCGTGGTCAACATGCACGCGCTGGCCGGCGTGGCCCGCGGCCTCGGCGACGGCGGCCTCGGCGCGCACCTGTTGCTCGGCAAGGGCGAGGAGCTGACCGGCGGCCGGGACAAGGCGAGCATCCTGGCCGACGGGATGGAGGCCGTGATCGGCGCGGTCTACCTGCAGCACGGCATCGACACCGCCCGGAAGCTGGTGCACCGGCTGTTCGACGCGCTGCTCGCCGAGGCGCCGCTGCGGGGTGCCGGCCTGGACTGGAAGACCAGCCTGCAGGAGCTCACCGCCTCGGCCGGCCTCGGTGTGCCGGAGTATCGCGTCCAGGAATCGGGACCCGACCACCGCAAGGAGTTCTCCGCCACCGTCGTGGTCAACGGCGAGGAGTACGGCACCGGTGACGGGCGCACCAAGAAGGAGGCCGAGCAGAAGGCCGCCGAGGTCGCCTGGCGCACCCTCAACGAGAAGTTCAAGTCCGGGGACTGATTCCGTCGGTGCGCTAGGGCAGAATCCCCGCCGTGCCAGAGCTTCCAGAGGTTGAAACGGTTCGGCGCGGGCTCGCCGACCACGTGGCCGGCCGGATGATCAACCGGGTCGAGGTGTTCCACCCCCGCTCCATTCGCCGGCACCTGTCCGGCGACGTCGACTTCGCCGGCCGGCTCGCGGGCCGCCGGGTGCGGGCCGCATCGCGCCGCGGCAAGTACCTGTGGCTGGAACTGGATTCCGGCGAGGCCGTGCTCGCTCACCTGGGGATGAGCGGCCAGATGCTCATGCGCCCGGCCGGGACGCCGGACGAGACGCACCTGCGGATCCGGCTGCACTTCGCCGACGACGGGCTGGAACTGCGCTTCGTCGACCAGCGCACGTTCGGCGGGCTGTCGATCGAGGAGCTCACCGAGGTCGACGGCACCACGGTGCCGGTGCCGGTCGCGCACATCGGCCGAGACCCGATGGACCCCGCGTTCGACCCCGAGGCTGCGGTGAAAGCGTTGCGCCGCAAGCACACCGAGGTGAAGCGGGCGCTGCTGGACCAGACTGTGGTGTCCGGGATCGGCAACATCTACGCCGACGAGGCGCTGTGGCGGGCGAAGCTGCACTGGGCCCGGCCGACCGAGAAGCTGGCCGCGGCCAAGGTGCGCGAGCTGCTGACCGCGGCCACCGAGGTGATGAACGAGGCGCTGCGGGCCGGCGGAACGTCGTTCGACGCGCTCTACGTCAACGTCAACGGCCAGTCCGGCTACTTCGACCGATCGCTTGCCGTGTACGGCCAGGAGGGCCTGCCGTGCCCGCGCTGCGGCCGCCCGATCCGGCGGGAGCCGTTCATGAACCGCTCCTCGTACTCGTGCCCGCGCTGCCAGCCGCGGCCGCGCTCCGGGCCGCCGCGGACACCCGGCCGGACGGCGTCGTGATACACCTCACACCCACCGAATGGGGGGTGCTGAAGTTGCTCGTCCGTAACCGCGGCACGCTCGTCGGCCACAAGCCGCTCCTGCACGAGGTGTGGGGGCAGGCCTACGCGTCGGAAACTCACTACCTGCGGGTATACCTCGCCCAGCTCCGCCGCAAGCTCGAGCCGCAGCCGTCCCGTCCCCGGCATCTGCTCACCGAAGCCGGCATGGGCTACCGGTTCGAGCCCTGAGACCGTAACCGCACGGTAGCCAGCTCGTTCACCACAGTGGTACAGGCCCATTTGGACGTCACCCGTGTGGGTTAGTAGTATTCGCCGCGATCTTCGTGATCGTGACGTCTCGTGTGCACTTGCTGGCTATCTGGAGGTGTCCCTGGTGTCATACGCAGCGATCAGGCCGGTGCACGTGGCCGATCTGTTATCGCGTGAGGGTCACCCTCTCGCCGCGCGTGTGACCGCCGCCCGGGAGGCCAGAGGCCGCGAGCCCGAACCACCCAAGGACTTCGACGCCGGCGCCGCCGCCCGCCGCACCCTCGGTGTGGCCGCCGGTGCCGCGCTCGTCATCGGCTCCGTCGTCGCCGGCGCGTTCGGCTTCACCCACAGCCCCACCACCGCCCCGAGCGCCTCCGGTGAGCCCGTCGGCACCGCCCCCGGCAAGGGCGCCCCCGCCGCCCCGAACGCGGCGGCCGCCCCCCAGACTCAGGCGCCCCAGTTCACCAACACCGCCGCCACCGAGGGCCTCACCCAACCCGCCGCCGCCCCCGACGGCCGGATCGGCACCCCCGCCAAGGTCGCCCCACCCAAGGCCGCCCCCGCCCCCAAACCCGCCGCGCCGGCGGTCCCCGCACCTCCTGCCGCCCCGGCCGCCCCCAGTGCCCCGTCGGCCGGCCCGGTGCAGACCCTCGCCGAGCCCGTCGCCTCAACGGTCGGCGGCTCCACCCTCTCCAACACCCTCGCCCCGGTCACCCAGACCGTCGACAACACCCTGCAGCCGGCCCTGTCGCTGATCGGCGGCCTGCTCGGCGCCGGCCGCTAGCCCGGCCACCAACAAGATCCAAACGGATCGGGCGCTCTCCCGCTGGGAGAGCGCCCGATCCGCTATCTGGAGGCCCGAGCCCTAGCAGGGCGAGTCAGGCACTCCTATGTGGTCGGTGGTGGCGGGGACGACGAGGGTGGCGGAGGCGGTGGGGGAGGAGGAGGTGGTGGCGGCGGAGGCGGCTCGTTGATCGTCGTGGTGGTCACCGGGCGCATCGTTGTGGTTGTTGTTGTGGTGCGCCTACGAGTCGTGGTTGTGGTCGAGCCGGTCGTGGTCGGGGTGGGGCTGGAGGCCGCCGTCTCTGTCGTACTCGTCGGCTCCGGGGTGGTTTCCGTCGGAGACGTGGTGGTCACCTGGATGGGGGCGTTGACCGGCTGCGGAGTCTGGGGGTGCTCGTCGCGGCCGCCGGCGAGCGCCGCGACGGTGGCGAAGACCGTGGAGACGACGATGCCGGAGACGGCGAGCGTGGCGTAGGGCGCGCGACGGGCTCCGAACCGCTCTTCGGCCGGGCGGTCGGCGGGGGGTTCGGGCATGCGGCTTCTTTCTCCTGACTCGCCGTCGTGCGTGCGTTACTCCGGGCGGCGCATCACAGCGCGGTAACGTATCACCAGTACGTACCGTCAACCGCTGCCCCCCCGGGAACTCACGGCCTGTATGCGAGACGACGACAACGCCCGGCTGACGGCCTGGGTGCACGGACAGGTGCAGGGGGTCGGGTTCCGCTGGTGGACCCGGCGCCAGGCGCTGGAGCTCGGGCTGTCCGGTTACGCGGGCAACCTCGAGGACGGCCGGGTGGAGGTGGTCGCCGAGGGGCCGCACGCCGACCTCGCGCGGCTCCTCGACGCCCTGCGCTCCGGAAACGCACCCGGCTGGGTGGACACCGTCGTGGAGCGCTGGTCCGAGCCGAAGGGCAACCACACCGGCTTCGTGGAGCGGTAGGGCTCAGTAGCCCCCGCCGCCGCCGTACCCGCCGCCGTCGCTGGTCGGCGCCGGCGCGTCGGAGGCGCTGACGATCACCGCGTGCCAGGTGAAGTCGACGCCGCCGAAGCTGTCGGTGGCGTTGTGGCCGGAGGTCGGCTTGTCCTGGCTGTCCAGGCTGAACGTGTAGATCGGGTGGCCCTGGTAGGTCAGCTGGTTGGTCCCGTCGTCGGGCCGCGCGACCTTGCCCAGGTTGGTGCCCAGGACGTTGTCCGGGGCCTTCGCCGGTTGCCAGAGCTGCGTGCAGTCGGCCACGCACTTGATGGCCCCGGACTGGTCGGAGTCGGTGAAGTAGAGTGTCTTGCCGGCGGTGTCCACCAGCACGGTGCCGACGCCGGGCACGTCCTTGGTGCCCACCGGTCCGTTCGCCGTGCCGCCCCCGCTGCCACCCGGTGAGCTGCCGGTTTGATCCGAGCCGCAGGCTGACACGACGAGCGCCACCGCGATCAGCAGGCCGCCCCCGATGTACCGCGTGTTCACGTGGAAGTCCTCTCCGCCCCGCGACGATGGGTTTCGGCGCCACCCGGAGCTACGCGCCGAACCGGGAGCCGGTTCATCAGAGGTTGAGTTGAACCGGTGCCCAGGAACCGGCGTAATAGTGCGTTGTGGGGAACACCCCTGAGCAGGATGACGATCTCGTGCGGGAGTTGTACAGCCGGTACCGGCGGCCGCTGCACGGCTATGTGCTGCGGGCGGTCGGCGGTGACCACCAGCGGGCCGAGGACGTGGTCCAGGAGACGCTGCTGCGCGCCTGGCGCAACGCGGAGATCCTGGACGCCGAGCATGCCGGGCCGTGGCTGTACACCGTGGCGCGCAACCTGATCATCTCGGGTTACCGGCGGCAGAGTGCGCGGGTGGCCGAGGTGCCCATTCAGGAAGGCGACTTCCCGCGCGCCACGGACGATTTCGACCGGGTGCTGCAGGGGTGGCAGGTGGCTGAGGCGATGCGGGCGCTGTCGAAGGATCACCGCGCCGTCATCGGCGAGCTGTTCTACCGCAGGCGCACCGTCGCGGAGGCGGCCGCCGCGCTGGGCATTCCGGCCGGCACCGTCAAGTCGCGCTCGTTCTACGCGCTCAGGGCCCTACGTGACGCACTCGAGGAGAGGGGGGTGACCGAACCATGACCTGCACACACACCTCGACGCTGGGGGTGTACCTGCTCGGCGCGCTCGAGCCGGAGGACCGTTCGACGTTCGAGGCGCATCTGTCGGGCTGCGACATGTGCCGCTCGGAGCTGGTCCGGCTCGCCCCGCTGCCCGGCCTGCTCAACCAGATCACGCTGGCCGACTTCGAGGACGTGCCCGAGGTCCCGCCCATCGAGCCGGTCATGCCGAGCATCGAGCCGGCCCCGCCGGTGGCCGAGCTGCCCGGACCGGTGGCCGAGCTGCCCGGACCGGTCGTGCTGGACCTGCCACCCGTGCCCACCGGCGTGCCCCCCGAACCCCGGCTCCGGCGGCGCTACTGGCTGATCGCCGCGGCCGCCGCGCTGGTGGTCGTGCTCGCGGTCAGCGGCATCGTCACCTACCAGGCGCTCAACGGCCCGGCCGGCAACGATCACGAGACGGTCACCTGGTCGGCCACCAACTCCGCCACCGGGGCGCACGCCGACGTCGAGCTGTCCCACCGGCCATGGGGCACCCACGTGAGCATCTGGATGGCCAACATGCCGCCCGGCCGGCACTGCAAGCTGGTGGTGCGGGCCCGGTCCGGCTACCGCAACGTGGACGGGTACAAGGAGATCGCCGGCTGGTGGGGCACCGACGCCTACGACCCGCGCGAGGCGATCCCCGGGGCCACGTCGATCGACGTCGCCGACATCTACAAGCTGGAGTTCGTCGACGACAACGACAACGTCATGGTCGACATGCACCGGCCGGGCTGACCCGCCTCCCACGGATGCGCGCGGTGCGCAGGTACCCTCAGGCGGATGGGAGTCGTGATCCGCAACCGAGAGGTCAGCGCCTAGTGCACCTCAAGAGCCTGACGCTGAAAGGCTTCAAGTCCTTCGCATCGGCGACGACGCTGCGCTTCGAACCGGGCATCACCTGCGTCGTCGGCCCCAACGGCTCCGGCAAGTCCAACGTGCTGGACGCGCTGAGTTGGGTCATGGGCGAGCAGGGCGCCAAGTCCCTGCGCGGCGGCAAGATGGAGGACGTCATCTTCGCCGGCACCGCCGGCCGGGCGCCGCTCGGCCGGGCAGAGGTCACGCTGACGATCGACAACTCCGACGGCGCGCTGCCCATCGAGTACACCGAGGTCTCGATCACCCGGCGGATGTTCCGGGACGGGGCCAGCGAGTACGAGATCAACGGCAACAGCTGCCGGCTGATGGACGTCCAGGAGCTGCTCTCCGACTCCGGCATCGGCCGGGAGATGCACGTCATCGTCGGCCAGGGCCAGCTCGGCGCCATCCTGGAGTCCAAGCCGGAGGGGCGCCGGGCGTTCATCGAAGAGGCCGCGGGTGTGCTCAAGCACCGCAAGCGCAAGGAGAAGGCGCTGCGGAAGCTGGACGCGATGCAGGCCAACCTGACCCGGCTCACCGACCTCACCAGCGAGCTGCGCCGCCAGCTCAAGCCGCTGGGCAAGCAGGCCGAGATCGCCCGCAAGGCGCAGGCCGTGCAGGCCGAGCTGCGCGACGCCAAGCTCCGCCTCTACGCCGACGACCTGGTCACCCAGCGCGGCGAGATCGCCAAGGAGGCGGCTGACGAGGCCAGCGCCCGGGCCCGGCGCGCCGAGGTCGAGCAGGCCCTCGAGGTCGCCCAGGCCAGGCAGACCGAGCTGGAGGACCAGCTGGCCGTGGACGCGCCACAGCTGGCCAAGGCGCAGGACACCTGGTACCGGCTCTCCGCGCTGGAGGAGCGGCTGCGCGGCACCGTCCGGCTGGCCATGGAGCGCGCCCGGCACCTGTCCACCGAGGTCGAGGTGCCCACCGGCCGGGACCCGGAGGAGCTCGAGGTCGAGGCCGAGACCGCCGAGATCCGGGAGAACGAGCTGGCCGAGGCGGTGCAGGCGGCCCGGACTGAACTGATGGGCTGTACCGACCGGCGCACCGAGCTGGAGCAGGCGGTAACGGCGGCGGAACGGGCCCATTTGGCGGCGGTGCGGGCCATCGCGGACCGCCGCGAGGGTTTGGCCCGCCTCACCGGCAAGGTGGATGCCTTACGCGGCAAGAGCAACGACACCACCACGGAGATCGAGCGGCTGTCCACCGTGCTCGCGGAGGCCGGTGAGCGGGCCGATGCAGCACAGCGGGAGCTGGAGGACGCCGCGGCGCAGAGCGGCTACTCCGAGGACGACGACGCGGGCCTGGCCGAGCGGCACGAGCGCGCGGTCGCCGCGCACGACATCGCGGTGGCCCGGGTCGACGAGCTGGTCGCGGCCGAGCGGGCGGCGGAGAAGGAGATCGCCGCGTGGAAGGCCCGGGTCGACGCGCTGTCCCTGGGCCTGAGCCGCAAGGACGGCGCGGGCGCGCTGCTAGCCGCGGGTGACCGGCTGCCCGGGCTGCTCGGCTCGGTGGCCGCGCTGCTGAGCGTGGAGCCGGGCGCCGAAGCCGCGCTGGCCGCGGCCCTCGGCCCGGTGGCCGACGCGGTCGCCATGGCCGCCCCGGACGACGCGATGGCCGCGCTGTGGTTGTTGCGCAACAACGACTCTGGCCGGGCGAGCCTGCTCGTCGGCGGAGTGTCTACTGTGGACCGTTCTAGCTGGCCGGCGCTGCCGGACGGCGCGCGCTGGGCGGTGGACCTGGTGCGGGCTCCGGAGGCGCTGCGTCCGGCCGTGTGCCGCGCGCTGGACCGGTTCGCCGTGGTCGGCACCCTGTCCGAGGCCCGCGACCTGGTCGCCGCGCACCCCGAGGTGCACGCGGTGACCCGGGACGGCGACGTGCTCGGCGCGCACTGGGCGGTCGGTGGTGCGGAGCGCAAGCAGAGCATGCTCGAGGTCCGGGCCGCCGTGGACGACGCCAGCGCCCGGCTGGCTGCCGCCGAGCGTGCGGTGGAGCAGGCCGGCGCCGCGCTGGACGGGGCCCGGGCCGAGCGGCAGGCCCGCGCCGGCGAGGTCGCCGCGACCCGGGAAGCGTTGCAGGAAGGCAAGATCCGCGCCGCGCGCGCGGTGGAGCGGCTGGACCGGCTGCGCAAGGCCGTGGCCGCCGCGCAGGCCGAGGTGGAGCGCACTCAGTCGCAGCGGGCCAAAGTGGAGCTCGCCCGCGAGGAGACCCTGGCCACGCTGGCCGAGCTGGAGGACCGGCTGGGTGCCGCGCAGGAGCAGCCGCTCGAGTCCGAGCCGGACACCGCCGAGCGGGACGAGGCATCCGCGGCGCTGTCCGCGGCCCGCCAGGAGGAGATGGACGCCCGGCTGGTGCTGCGGACCGCCGAGGAGCGGCACCGCGCCGTCCAGGGCAGTGCCGAGAACCTGCGCCGGGCCGCGCGGGCCGAGCGCGAGGCCCGCGAGCGCGCCGCCCGGGCCGCCGCCGCCCGCGCGCGCGGAGCGGCCGTCGCCAACGCCGCGGTGCGCGGTGGCGAGCTGGCCCTCGAGCGGATCGCGGTGTCCCTGCGGCAGGCCGCCCAGGAGCGCGACGCCGTGGCGAGCGCCCGCGCCGAGCGTGAACGGGTCCTCGCCGACGTCCGCGGCAGCGTCCGGGAGCTGGCCACCCAGCTGGAGAAGCTGACCGACGCCGTGCACCGCGACGAGGTGCTCCGGGCCGAGCAGCGGCTCCGCCTGGAGCAGCTGGAGACCCGGATCGCCGAGGAGTTCGGCATGGGCCTCGACGACCTGGTCGCCGAGTACGGCCCGGACGTGCCCGTGCCTCCCGGACCGCTGGAGATGGCCGAGTACCAGGCCGTCCTGGACAGCGGCGAGAACGTCTTCCCGCCCGCGCCGATCCCCTACGACCGGGACACCCAGGCCCGCCGGGCCAAGCGCGCCGAGCGCGACCTCACCCTGCTGGGCAAGGTCAACCCGCTGGCCCTCGAGGAGTTCGCGGCCCTGGAGGAGCGCTACAAGTTCCTGTCCACCCAGCTCGAAGACCTCAAGGCCACCCGCCGCGACCTGCTGACCGTGGTCAAGGAGGTCGACGACAAGATCCTCGAGGTGTTCACCTCCGCCTACACCGACGTGGCCCGCGAGTTCGAAACGGTCTTCGCCACCCTGTTCCCCGGCGGTGAGGGCCGCCTGGTCCTCACCGAGCCCGAGGACCCGCTCACCACCGGCGTCGACGTGGAGGCCCGCCCACCCGGCAAGAAGATCAAGCGCCTGTCCCTGCTCTCCGGCGGCGAGAAGTCCCTGGTCGCGGTCGCCATGCTGGTCGCGATCTTCCGCGCCCGCCCCTCGCCGTTCTACGTGCTCGACGAGGTCGAGGCCGCCCTGGACGACGTCAACATGCGCCGCCTCATCGGCCTGCTCGAAGAGCTCCGCACCAGCTCCCAGCTGATCATCATCACCCACCAGAAGCCGACCATGGAGATCGCCGACGCCCTCTACGGCGTCAGCATGCAGGGCGACGGCATCACCCAGGTCATCTCCCAGCGCCTGCAACGCCCCGTGGGCGAAGACGCGATGAGCGCGTAGCAGAACGGGTGTCGCTCTCCCACGACCGGCTTGGTATGTGCGAGCGTGTGTGTGGCCGACGTGGTGTCCCTTATGGAGCGTCCGGTCTACACCTACCCGCAGGTAGACCGGTTACTCGAGCTGTCGGAGGGCACCTCTCATCGGTGGCTGAACGGTTACCGGCGACGAAGTGTCTGGTATGAGCCGATCCTGCGGTCGGAGCCGAGCGATACCAGGTGGGTGACCTGGGGGGAGTTCGTGGAGGCGCGGCTGTTCGCTGGTTACCGCGATGTTGACCGGATCGATACCAAGCAGCTGCGTGTCTACGTGCAAGAACTTCGCAGACGATTCAATGTCCGCTATCCCCTCGCCTACGCGGCTCCCTACGTGCGAGCCGAGGGCCGACGCCTGATGTGGGAAGCCCAGCAGGTCGCCGGGCTGCCCGACCGCTTTGCCGTTGAGGTCGGTTCCAACCAGATCATGCTTGCCCCCTGGGTCGAGTCCTTCGTTCAGTCGGTCGACTTCGACGAATCGGAGGGAGTCGCGCGTAAGCTGCCGCCCGACCCGGATTTCCCCGATGTCTATGTTGACCCGTTGCTGCGTGGTGGTGAGCCGACAATCGCCGGCCACAACGTGCGGGTGCGTACCGTCGCCAGCTTTGTTCGTTGTGGTGAGGACCCCGCTGAGGTGGCCGAATGGTACGGCCTGAACCTTGACGAGGTCCGCCAAGCCGTGGGCTATGACCAGGTGCACGCCGCGATCGGGTGAAAGAAACGTGCGCGTGAAGCTGCCCTCGCCACCCGCCACCACGAAGCCACGCCTGCGATCAAGCACGAGCTGCGGGTCGTTCATCTTGCCCCAACCGAGCGGGACGCGAACCGCTGGGACTTCATGCGGCTTCTCGCTCGACACTGGGACAAGCTCGAGGAGCTGGCGGCGCATCGTGGCCCGGCCTGGCTGGCGCTGCGCGGCGACCGTCATCGGCATTCGGAGTACAAGCCTGGCGAACCACCGCGGCTACCACCTCGCCACCGTCCAGCACCGCAGGCCGAGACGCAATGAGCGCGTAGGGGCGTCTGCCCTACGCGCTCATCGGGATGATCTTCAGGCTGTGGTCCGGGCGTTCGCCGACCGGAAGTTGAGGAACGCGGCCACGCCGGACACGACCGCGATGACGAGACCCACGAACAGGCCGAAGCTGGCGCCCGCGGAGCCGCCGAAGCCGGACGCGCTCGGGAACGTGAGCCAGCGGATGACGATGAACACCAGCGCCAGGCCGCTGAGACCGAGCCAGATCATGGCCAGGTTGGGCACCTCCGTGCCGAAGTGCGGCAGGATCACGACGACCCCCGCCGCCACCAGCAGCAGGCAGGCGAACCAGGCCAGGAAGCCAGCGTTCCAGGCGCTGACGCTGGTGTCGATCCCGAGCCCGAGGCCTTCCACGCCGAAGGAGACCGAGTACCAGGGGAAGAAGCTCACGATGAAAGCGAGGGCGCCGGCCCCGATACCGGCCCACTCGAGCGGCGTGACGCGCTTGGCGTCGAAATTGACCATGGGATGCGGCCCTCTCTATAAGTCCTTGTGAACGCAGGACTGACCTCCCGCGTCACGGGAGTATCGGGGGCCGAGGCGGGGTCTTAGGGGTTCTCAGCGCACCGTTGCCCTATGGGGCACCGAAGTCCGCCCCATCAAGCCG
>NZ_DASYTH010000233.1:0-39794 GCF_036002505.1 Actinophytocola sp.
GACGGCTTCGACCAGTTCTTCGGCCTGCTCCTGCACGGCGCGTCGGCACAGGTCTACGCCAAGCAGGGCTGGGTGAACTACCGCCCGTCGACGGTCTACCTGCACAGCGCGGGCGTCGTGCACAGCGACCGAACCGGCAAGGACTACGCGGTCGCGCTGCTATCGCAGCAGTCCGCCAGCAACCAGACCGCCCGGGCCCGCCTGTCCACTGTGGCCGCCGCCGCACTCGGCGCGCTGGGTGCCGGCTAATTGCCGGTTCCCCCATACGCACGGCAACTATCGACACTGTCTGTGTAACACGGAGTGATGCATGAGTTGTGGTCATAATTTGACAGCTATTTGTGGCCTCCACGCCTTTCCTCGGCACGCCTCGGCACTTACCCTGAACTTAGCGCAAATCTCAGCCGACATTCACTGAAGTTTCTGAAGTTCCCGAGCTGTCAGAAGGACGTGGCTGAGGCTTCTAGCGTCGTCGTTGTGCGCGGGCGTATCCTGCTGCCAAGACACCTTCGGCGCCTCGCGTGAACCCTCTGAAGTTCCGGCCCGTTACCGCTCGGAACACAGGTCAGGCCGCGCGATGGATGGAGTTCGGCGTGGCAGGTTCTGTGATTTCCAGTGCTGTATTGACCGGCCTGCCGTGGCCGGTCGTACTGGTTCTTGCGTTGTCCGCGTTCTTTGTCTACGGCTGGAGGGTTCACCTACGTCATCGGGAGAACATGAAAGCACTTGACAGAACTACACGTGACAAGGTGGCGGACGTCATGGGTTCAATAACTGGACGCAGGGTTCGTAGTACTGGTCGAGACTTGTCTAAGACCTCCCGCGATGAAGAGCCTGACTAGCTCGTGCCGGAAGCTCGCCGACGTCATAGTGGCAGTGGAAATATGCCGACAGCCCACGGACGCGAACCATGCCGGAGCCCCCAACGACTGCAGTTGCTCGCGTCATTCGCTGCATTAACGGCCGAGGAGGGAGCTGATTTCCTGGTGGGCGGGGCCGGCTTCGGCGAGGTGGCGGAGGGGTTCGGGGACCGGTTCGCCGCGGTGGGTCATGGCGGCGGCGTAGAGGCGGCCGGCGCGGTAGGAGGAGCGGACGAGGGGGCCGGCCATGACGCCCGGGAAGCCGAGGGACTCGGCGTGTTCCTTGTGCGCCAGGAACTCTTCGGGTTTGACCCAGCGGTCGACCGGGTGGTGGCGCAGGGACGGCCGCAGGTACTGCGTGATGGTGATGATCTCGCAGCCGGCGTCCCGCAGGTCCTGGAGCGCGGCGGAGACCTCGTCGGGGGTTTCGCCCATGCCGAGGATCATGTTGGACTTGGTGACGAGACCGGCGGCGCGGGCAGCGGTGAGGACCGACAGGGAGCGCTCGTAGCGGAAGGCCGGGCGGATCTGCTTGAAGATGCGGGGGACGGTTTCCAGGTTGTGCGCGAGGACCTCGGGGCGGGCGGCGAAGACCTCGGCCAGTTGGTCGGGGTCGGCGTTGAAGTCGGGGATGAGGAGCTCGACGCCGGTGCCGGGGTTGAGCGAGTGGATCTCGCGGACGGTCTCGGCGTAGAGCCAGGCGCCGCCGTCGTCGAGATCGTCGCGGGCGACGCCGGTGACGGTGGCGTAGCGCAGGCCCATGGCCTGGACGGATTCGGCGACCCGGCGGGGTTCGCCGCGGTCCAGCTCGGCGGGGCGGCCGGTGTCGATCTGGCAGAAGTCGCAGCGCCGGGTGCACTGGTCGCCGCCGATCAGGAAGGTGGCCTCGCGGTCCTCCCAGCACTCGAAGATGTTGGGGCAGCCGGCCTCCTCGCAGACCGTGTGCAGCCCCTCGCGCTGGACCAGGGCCTTGAGCTCGCGGTACTCCGGGCCCATCCGCGCCCGGGTCTTGATCCACGGCGGCTTCTTCTCGATCGGCGTCTGGCTGTTGCGCACCTCGAGGCGCAGCAGCCTCCGTCCCTCCGGCACGACCGTCACACCGGCAACATTACGCCCCGTACCTAGGTGGCCTAGCTCACACGACCCCTGTTGACGCCACCCATCGTCACGGGTTAGGCACGTCATGTGGTGAAAACCCGCTGGCTTCTCGCGCTCCCCGCAATTCTGCTGACCTCCGTGGTCGCCGCGCCTCCAGCGACCGCCGAGCCGCCACCGACCCCGCGGATCACCAAGGGTGAGGACCCGGCGAACGGCCCGGACCGCAACGAGGTCGCGGCCACCGACGCGCCCACGGCCCGGGTGGCGCCGGCCGTCGGGGAGAACCAGGCCGGGCCGAAGTTCGGCTACCCGCGCCGGACCCAGCTGCGGGTCTACCCCGAGGACGCCGCCGACAAGTCGATCAAGCTCGGGCTGGTTCCGTACCACGCGATCGCGCCCCGGCTCAACGACCTGCAGCGGCGCAGCGACCGGGTCTCGGTCGAGGTCGCCGGCCAGTCCGCCCTGGGCCGCGACCTGTACCTGGTCACGCTCACCGCGCCGGAGCGGTCCGCGGAGACCCGGCAGCAGGACGCCTGGCGCGCCGAGATCGAGGACGACCCGGTCCGCGCCGCGCACGACAAGCGGCTCGAGCACGGGTACAAGGCGCCGGTGTGGATCAACAACAACATCCACGGCAACGAGTGGGAGGGCACCGACGCGGCGCTGCACCTGATCGAGGACCTGGCCACCAGCAACGACCCCAACATCCGGCACCTGCTGGCCGAGCACCGGCTGTACTTCAACATCACCGCCAACCCGGACGGCCGCAACGCCGGCACCCGGGTCAACGCCAACGGTTTCGACCTCAACCGGGACTTCGTCACCTCCTCGCAGCCGGAGGGCGTCGCCATGCGGGAGATCGTCGAGGCCACCCAGCCGGTGATGATGCTGGACCTGCACGGCTACATCGCCGGCACCCAGATCGAGCCGACCGGCCCGCCGCACGGCCAGAACTACGACTTCGACCTCTACATCCGGCACGGCCTGGCCAACGGGCTCGGCATGGAGGCCGCGGTCAAGGCGCTCGGCTTCCCCGAGGCGCAGGCCACCATCGTGCCGTTCCGCGACATCCCGCCGGGCGAGTGGGACGGCTGGGCGCCGATCTACACGGCGCAGTACTCGATGTTCCACGGCGCGGTCTCCTACACCATCGAGATTCCCTTGCGGGTCAACAACTCCGCCTACGACACGCTGCCGGTGGAGGAGCTGCGCCGGCGCGCGGCGATCAACGCGGCGGTGTCCGAGTCGACCATGCGCACCACGCTGGACTACCTCGACCAGCACGCCGTGGAGCTGATCGACAACCAGATCGAGATCTTCCGCCGGGGCGCGGCCGGTGAGCCGCAACGATTCCTGCCGGACGGGTTCGTGCCCGGGTTCGGCCCGGAGGACCGGTTCACCACGACGTTCCCGCGCGCGTACGTGATCCCCGCCGGGGCCACGCAGCGCTCGGCCGTGGCCGCGGCCCGGCTGGTCGACCACCTGGTGGCGCACGACGTCCGGGTGCGCCAGGCCGAGCGGGACTTCCGGCTCGCCGGCCGGAGCTACCCGGCCGGCTCGTACCTGGTGGACATGCACCAGGCGAAACGGGCGCTGGCCAACGTGATGCTCGAGGCCGGCCGGGACATCTCGCACGACGCGCCGGTGACGTTCGACATCGCCGGCTGGAGCCACCGGCTGCTGTGGGGCGCCTCGGTGGACGTGATCTCCGGCGGCGACCTCCGGGTGCCCAGCCGGCCGGTGCTGGCGGCGGCACCGACCGGCGGCGTGGACCCGGCTCCCGGGCGGGACCTGGCGATCCGGATCCGGGACGGCAAGGACGCGCGGGCGGTCAACGACCTGCTGGGCCGCGGGTTCGAGCTGCACCGCCGCGGCGACGCGACGGTGATCGTGCCGGCGTCCGCGCGGGCGGCGGCGATCGAGGTCGCGGACCGCTACGGGGTGCGGTTCACGGTCGCCCCGCCGGGCGAGCCAGGTGCGGTGCTGCGCCGCCCGACGCTGGCCGCCGCGGTGGCCGCCGACGAGCTGTTCGCCTTGCGGGACATGGGTTTCGACGTCCGCCCGATGTCCACCGCGATCCTCAACGCCGGGTTCAACCTGTCCACAGTGGACGTACTGGTGGTCTCCTCGGGGTTGCGCTTCGACCAGCTCACCCCGGACGCGCAGGCGGCACTGCGAGCGTTCTTCGCCCGCGGCGGCGGCGTGATCACCCGTGGCGCCACCGGATCCCGGTTCAACGCCGACGCCGGGCTGCTCGACGTGCACGCCGTGCCGGGACGGCCGGACGCCAGCGGGGTGATCACGGTGACCAACGCGCCAGGTGTGCTCGGCGGTGACGGCCTGCCGAACTCGTTCGTCTCCGCGCCCCAGTGGTTCACCGACCTCGGCGCCGGGGTCACCGTGGAACAGCGCTTCGCCACCGGAAACCCGCTCGTGGCCGGGCACTGGCTACCCAACGACGACGGCACCGGTGCCCGCGAGGCCGCCGCCGGCCAACCGCTCGTGGTCTCCGGTGTGGACGACAGCGGTGCACACGTGCTCATGTTCGGCAGCGAGCCGCTGTTCCGAGCCCACCCCAAGGGCCTCTACGCCCAGGTGGCCAGCGCCATCTACTGGGGCGTCGCCCGTCAACTGCCTTAAGGTTTCGCTGAAGTAGTATGCCGGAGTCGACTGGATACTGATTGTGACAGTGCACTGGCGGAGGGAACCGGCATGCAGGGCCCATGGGGGAGTGACGCGCCGCGGATTCGTCCAACAATGGGTGGTCCGCTGCTGGGGCCACGATTGTTCGTCCCGGAGGAACGGTGGGGCTGGGAGTTCCTGGCTCCCGGAAGGGCCGTGCTCAGCCCGGAGGCGAATACTCCACCGGTTCGGCAGGAGGTCTATCTCCCGGCGAACTACGCGCAGCTCGAGGTGGACAGCAAGCGGGCGTGGCGAGGCCTGGTTCGCTACGGGATTCTGACCCTCTGGCTCGCCGGGCTCGCCTCGTTGATTCCGAACAAAGCATGGATCGGTTCAGCGGTGTTGTTCGTCGGGATGGGGTTGACGATCGGCCGGTACGTCATGGTCCGCAACCGGTTCAAGTCGGCGAAGGCCAGATATGAGTCCGGGTACAAGGGCGTGGACGAGGCCTTTGCCCGGGAGTACGCCGCCTGGCAGCAACGGGTTGCCGAGCATGACCGGAATGAGGCCGCCCGGATCGCCGCGGCCATGCGCTGGATTCCGGTGCGGCTGACCTCGCGGCCCAGCCGGGTCGACGTCTTCGGTGGCACGTCCGACGGCTGGGCGAGCCTGCTGACCACGGCCGGCGCCGCGTCGATGGCGCTGGGTTCGTCGGTGCTCGTGCTGGACTTCACCGAGCGGCTGGTGGCCAGCGAGTTGGTGGATCTCGCCATCGCCGGGGGCTACCCGGTGGAGATGCGGGACGCGCCGGAGTGCCTGCCCAAGGTCAACCTGCTCCAGGACCTCGACCCGGCCGACATCGCCGAGGTGGTCGCCGAGACCGTCCACACGCTGCAGACCTCGCCGATGAGCCCCGATCTTCGCGGGCTGCATTCGAACCTGGTTCTGGTCGTGGCGCAGACATTGGAGAAGTCGGCCAGCTTCACCCGGCTGCACGCCGGGTTACGGGTGCTGCGCCGGGTGTACGACGTCGAATCCGAGACCGTGTTGACGGCGAGCGAGTTCCGGAAGCTCAACTCCGCCATCGACACCGTCGGCACGACCGACCAGGTGCACAACGAGCTGCTGAATCTGACCGCGGTGCTGGACGTACTGGTGGCCGAGGAGCGGTCCGCCGGCATCGTCGAACCGGAGAGCTTCGGCGCGGTGTGGCCGGTGCGGGGACTGTCGGTGGTGGCGACGCACGGGACCGCCGAACGACGCAAGAAGCTGCTCGATCTGACCGTCTTCCAGCGCACGCTGTGCGAGCTGCGGATGCGGCGGCCGGGCGGGCGCCAGGTGCTGGTGGTGGCGGGCGCTGATCACGTCGGGCTGGAGAGCCTCGAGGCGATGGCCCGGCAGGCGCGCCGGGTCGGTGTGCAGCTGGTGCTCCTGCTCGAGCATCTCCGCGACGACCTGCAGAAGCTCCTCGGCGGTTCGGACAGCGTCGCCCTGGTGATGCGGCTGGGCAACGCGGCGGAAGCCTCGGCCGCGGCTGACTACTTCGGTCGGGGGCACAAGTTCGAGATTTCCGCGCTGACCATCCAGGAGGGCCAGACGACCACCCGTGGCTGGTCGCGCTCCGTCGGTGAGTCGAAGAGCGAGTCGCACACGCGCGGGTACACCGTCGGCGGTGGTTTCTCCAGCGGCCCCCAGGGCAGCACGGGTTCCTCCACCTGGAGCGGCAACCGCGCGAACACGACCACCCGCGCGCAAAACTGGCAGGACTCGTGGAACAGGTCGGTCGCGGACTCGAGGAACGAAAGCGGGACGCTGTCCCGGGTCTACGAGTACAGCATCGAACCGACCACCATTCAGGGGCTTGCCCCCACGGCGTTTCTGATGATCGAGGAAGGCCCCGCCAGCCGCCGGGTGGTCGTCGGGGACTGCAACCCCTTCATCGCGTTCCTCGAGCGGGTGGGTCCCGGGTATCCGTCCTCATGAGACTGTCCCTTTTCGACGGTTTCCGGTTCCACAAGCTCACCGTGGTGCCCAGGGTCGACACGGAGCCGCCGATCTCGGGCGCGGACCGGCCACCCGCGGACGGTGGGCGGGCGCCGGCCCAGCTCTTCGCCGCGCTGACGGCGGCGCACGCCGAGCTCGGCAGCCGGCACGGCGCGATCGCCGTGGCCTGGGACCGGCTGGCCGGGCGGCGCATCCGGGTCGTGGTCGGCGGCCGGCCCGTCTTCCCGGCCGCCCGGCCCGGGGAGACCGCCGGTCCGGTCCCGGTCCTGTACCCGCCCGGCAGCCTTGGTGTCGAGCTGGACCCGGCCGAGATCGGCGCGCAGTGGTCGGGTCTCCCGGTGTGGATCCGGTGTCCAGGCGGTCCGGATCCACTGTGGACGCCAGGGCCGGCGGACCCGGGTGAAGCGCCGCGACGTGGCGGTTTCGACGACTACGTCGCGCATCTTCCCGGTGAGTTCGCCTGGCTGGTGATCGCCGAGCCACTGAGCTCCGAGGCCGCCGAGCGGGAGCTGCTGAGCCTGGAGACCAGGCTGCCGCGGCTGCGCCAGCGGGAGACCTCCGAGCCGGACCGGGTGAGCGTGCTGCGCGCGGAGGGCCGGTACCGCGAGCTGTCCCGGGCGCGGACGGCGGGCACCTGGACCGTGCACGTGCTGGTCGGTGGGCCGGACGAGGCCCGCGTCCGCAGCGCCGCCGCCCTGCTGTGCAGCGCGAGCGACCTCGACGCGCTGCCGTACGTGCTCACCCCCGGAACCGAGTTCGCCGGCCTCACCGAGATCTGGGAGAAGGCCGTCGATTCCGGGGCCGACGTACCGCGGTCTCCGTTCACCGCCACCAGCGAGCTGGTCGCGGCGCTCGCCCGCCCGCCACGCCGCGAGCTGCCCGGCGTGCGCATGGTCGAACCGCCCTATTTCGACCTGACCCCGGAGTCCGACGGCGACATCCACCTCGGTTCGGTCCTGGACGACGCCGAGGCGCCGATCGGTGAGTTCCGGGTCAGCCTCGACACGCTCAACCGCCACACGTTCGTGGCCGGGGCGACCGGCTCCGGCAAATCTCAGACCGTGCGCTACCTACTGGAAGGACTGCACCAGGCCGGCATCCCGTGGCTGGTCATCGAGCCGGCCAAAGCCGAATACGCCGGAATGGCCGGCCGAATCGATTACCCCGTGACGGTCATCCGCCCCGGCGACCCCGACATCTACCCCGCCGGCCTCAACCCCCTCGAGCCGGAACCGGGTTTCCCGCTGCAGACCCATCTCGACCTGACCCGCGCGCTGTTCCTGGCCGCGTTCGACGCCGACGAACCGTTTCCCCAGGTCCTCGCGCACGCCCTGACCCGCTGCTACACCGATCTCGGCTGGGACCCGGTCACCGGCGACGCCCGCCTCGCCGGCGGCCGGCCCAAATACCCCAGCCTCGGCGATCTCCAGTCGATGGCGAAACGGGTCGTCGAAGGAATCGGCTACGGCCGCGAGGTCGCCGACAACATCCGCGGCTTCGTCGACGTCCGCATCGGATCGCTCCGCCTGGGCACCCCCGGCCGATTCTTCGAAGGCGGCCACCCGCTCGACATCGGCGCGCTGCTGAAACGCCACGTCGTCCTCGAAATCGAGGACATCGGCTCCGACGCCGACAAGGCATTCTTCATCGGTGCGGTTCTGATCCGCCTCTTCGAGTACCTCCGCCTGCATCCCGCCGCCGGCCTGCGCCACGTGACCGTGCTGGAAGAGGCGCACCGGTTGCTCAAAAACGTGCAACCCGGCAGCCCCGCGGCGCACGCGGTGGAGCTGTTCACCTCTTTGCTCGCCGAGATCCGCGCCTACGGCGAAGGCATCATCGTCGCCGAGCAGATTCCCAGCAAAATCGTGCCCGACGTCGTCAAGAACACCGCCTGCAAAATCCTCCACCGCCTCCCCGCCGCTGACGACCGGGCCACCGTCGGCGCCACCATGAACCTCAGCGACCCCCAGTCCCGCCACGTGGTAACCCTTCCCCCGGGCAAAGCCGCCGTCTTCACCGACGGCATGGACCGCCCCATCCGCGTAGCCGTGCCCACCCACCAGTCGCTGGAAAGCGCCACCGGCGTGGACAAAGCCGCCCCCGTCACCCGCCACCGCTCGGTAACCTGCGGCGCGCTCTGCCGCGAACGCCCCTGCACCCTCCGCGAACTCAACCATGCCGTCTATTCGGCATCCGACCCAAAACTCATCCTCTGGATCGAACTCCTCACCGTCGCCCACCTCACCGGCCGCCCCGCCCCCAACCCGGATCCAACCTGGATCGCCGCCCTACACGCCGGGTTCACCGACCGCCGCACCCTGGACTGCGCCGTCGCACATCGTATACAAGAGGCCGTCAACTCCCGCTACCTAGGCCTCGCCAAGCACTATCCTCCCGAGGACCTCGCCGTCCACCTGACCGCTAGCGCCCACGCCACCCTCGCCGCAACCCCCATCCCCTGCAACGGCAACGAGTTCACCTGGCAAGCCGCCAATTACCGCTGGTACGACGTCATGGTCGCCCTCAAGAAACCGGTCGAGACCGACGACGACGCCCCCCACCCCGACACCCCCCGCTGGGCCTCCCGCGGCCTGACCCTCCCCGGCAACACGCGGGCCGAACAACTCGCCGCCCTCCGCCTCCGCCCCGACTTCTGGCAAGCCAGCGCGGTCACCATCCGCGGCGCCAACACACCCCCTGCCTTCCAATCCGCCGTGGACAAACTAGCCCGCGAAACCGACCCGATCGCCCGCTTCACCCAAGCCACTGAATACCTGAACCTCCGCACAACCTGGGCCTCACGCGTGCTCGGCGTAGGTAGGCAAAAGTAGGGGACGCCATGAGCGACGAAACTGCCGAAACACCGCCCAAGCCCGAAAGCACCGAATCCACCGACACATCCGCCGAGGACGCCGGCGCCCACACCGAAGAAGTCGCCGACCCCGAATCCGACGAAGAACCGGCGGAGTCCACCTCCGACTCCACCGAAACGCCCCACTCCGAAGAGGTCGCCGACCCCGAGGATTCCGACGAGCCCGGTGGGCCGGAGGAGTCGGACGAGCCCGCGGAGCCGGACGAATCGGAGGAGGAACCCGAGGGACCGGAGGAACTGGAAGAGCCGGAGGAGCCCGAGGAATCCGAAGAGCCGGACGAGCCCGAAGAGCCAGACGAGCCCGAAGAACCGGAGGAGCCTGAGGAGCCGGAGGAACCGGACGAGCCCGAGGAGCCGGAGGAACCGGACGAGCCCGAAGAACCGGACGAGCCCGAGGAGCCCGAAGAACCGGACGAGCCCGAAGAACCCGAGGAGCCGGAGGAGCCCGAGGAGCCCGAAGAACCGGAGGAGCCCGACAAGCCCGAAGAACCGGAGGAGCCCGAGGAGCCGGAGGAGCCAGACGAGCCAGAGGAGCCCGAAGAACCGGACGAGCCGGACGAGCCGGACGAGCCGGACGAGCCCGAGGACTTTGAACGGGAACGGGAGCTGAGGCCAAGCGATCCACGGTGGGATGGTCCGTGGTCAGTTGGAAGTGACGTTCGGACTGCTGATGCGCCGCTCGAGCTTCCGAGCACGGACCCCATGGCACTCACCGAGGCAGGGAAGCCCCCGGTGTTTCTCGCGCAGGCCGAAATGGATTCTCCGCCGCGGCTGCAGTCGCTGGAGAGCACTGACAGTTCCTTGCCGTTCCAGTCCCCGGCTGAACCGGGTGATACGCCAATTTTTCACACGCCGTCGACGTTGGGTGACGCGCCGCGAACTGAGGATGATGCGGACAGCCAACCGGACGATTCGGCCACCAACGGCGATGAAACCCCTGCTGCTGAGATCGCTGAGATGGCGATGAGCGCGAGCGACCAGACACCCGATGATCATGATCAGTCGAGCAACGACGGGCCTCCAGCCGGCAATGACCATGACGATACGGGGACCGAGCCGCCTGATGCGGCCGCTCGAGGTCCTTGGAATGAGCCTGAAGGCAGAGTTGTTGCGGTCGGCCGCCAAGGCGATGACGGCAAGATGGAATGGACGACCGAGGCGAGGCCTCCTGGCGGAGATCCGCCCGTTCCACCAGAACGTCGGCCCGGCCGTGGTGAGGAGATGAAGGAGGACCCGGCGGAACGAGACAAGGCGGAGGAGAGCGTTGGCAAGACCGCCGTGAATGAGGGTTACAAAGTTTCCGAGTACGTATCCAAGGTCGTGTATCCGGGTGTGCCAACGTCTGAGTCGAGGACCGCGACCGTCCAAGATCACTCGCTACCTGCCGCGGAGCCAACGGGTGCCACTGGGCAAACAGGAGACCCATTCACGGGGCCGATTGCGGTCGGTGCCGCATTGTGGGATCAGTGGAAGAGGCACCGCGAAAATCGATCACCGGATGAATCGGCGGACACGGGTGACAATCGGGCCGAGCCGGAGGCGTCCGATGCGGACGAAGGCAATGAGGATGAGAAGTGACCACCGACTCGGGGACCGGGGTGGGGCTGCGATGAATGCCTCATATGGGGCGTTGAGCGCTCTGAAGGGGGCATTCATCGGGCCGTATCTGCCTCAGGCGGAGGGCACTAGGCGGCGCAGTAGTTGTTCAACGGGGTTGCGGCGGCGGGCGGTCCGCTCGGGCGCGTTGCGCATCAGGGTGAAGTAGGTCGCGCCGATGCGGGTGATCTCGTCCTTGGGTTCGTTCGGCTTCGCGAGCCCGGAGGCAAGCGCGAGCATCCGCTGCTCGCCTTCCAGCGCCGCGCGCAGGGCCGACCGGTGCTCATCGACGTTCGTGTCGAGCAGTCGGCGGAGCACGTCGTGCCAGGCGGCGGTCGACCGCCAAGCCGCCGACACAACCTCGACCGGATCGGCGTCCGGATCCCGCTCGGCCTCGGCCAGAGCGAGCTCCACCCGCCCGGTCAGTGCCATGAACCACCGGTGGTGCAGCGCACGCAACAGTTCCGCCAGGCTGTCGAACACCTCGGCGACCTCGGGGATCTCGTCAAACGGCAGCGTTGCCGCGGGGTTGCGCCGGGCGTGCTCGACCACGGCGTTCAGCACGTCGTTTCGGCGGTAGAAGTCGTTCCAGCCCATGGTTTCCCCTCGTTTCCGTGACCTGGGTCATACCGCGGGTTTGCGGCATACCATCGGTATGTCCGACACAGCCAAGCTATCAGCCAGCCGTAACGCGGACATGTCGTACCGTTGTGAGGGTGGTGACAATGCGGTCAAGGCGCCTGGACTATTCCGAGTCCACCAGGCAGGCCCTGGTCGACTCGGCCGTGGAGCTGTTCACCTGGCACGGCTACGCGGCCACCGCCCTGGACGCCATCGCCAAGCGCGCGCGGGTGACGAAAGGCGCGCTGTACCACCATTTCAGCGGCAAGCAGGCGCTGTTCGAGGCGGCCTTCGACGTGGTGGAGAGCGCCGCGGTGGCCCGCCTCTCCGAGGTCGTCGGCGGCGGCGGGTCGGCCTGGGACCGCGCCGTGCGCGGCGTCGAGCTCTACATCCAGTCCTGCCTCGACCCGTCCTACCAGCGCATCGTGATCCACGAGGGCCCGGTGGTGATGGGCTGGGAGCGCTGGCGCGAGGCCGAGGACCACTTCAGCTACGGCCTGGTCCGGGACACCATCGAGGCCCTCGTCGCCGCCGGAGAGATCGTCGAGCTCCCGGTCGAGGTCACCGCCCGGGTGCTGTTCGGCGCCCTCTCCGCCGGCGCCACCTACATCGCCGGCGCCCAGAACCCCAAGAAGGCCGGCACCGAGGTGTCCCGGACAATCGTCGCCGTGATGGAAGGCATGCGCCGGCAGGCCCACCAGCCGGCGGTTTAGCTTCCCTTCAGTACGAACCGCACGCCGGGGGCGGTCGGCTCGGCGCGGGGGAGCCAGCGGTCCTCGACGGGGAGGGAGCCCTCGAGGACGTCCAGCACGGCTTCCCGGGCTATCGGGAGGACCTCGGCGACCGGGACGTCCCGGCCCAGCTCGGCGGAGAGCGACGTGACGCCGGCGTCACGGATGCCGCACGGCACGATGCGGTCGAAGGCGGCCAGGTCGGCGTTGCAGTTGATCTCGAAGCCGTGCATGGTGACGCCGCGCTGGACCCGGATGCCGATCGCGGCGATCTTGCGCTCGGGGCGGTCGGTGGAGGCGCTGAGCCAGACGCCGCTGCGGCCCTCGACCCGGCCGGTGGACACGCCCAGCTTGTCGCAGACCGCGATCAGGGCCTGCTCGACGCGCCGGACGTACTGCACAACGTCGACCGGGTCACCCAGCTTCACGATCGGGTAGCCGACCAGCTGGCCGGGACCGTGCCAGGTGATCTTGCCGCCGCGGTCGACGTCGATCACCGGGGTGCCGTCGGCGGGCCGCTCGTCCGGCGTGGTGCGCTTTCCGGCGGTGTACACCGAGGGGTGTTCCAGCAGCAGCAACGTGTCCGGCCCGGTGCCGTCGGCGCGCGCGGCCAAGGTCGTCCGCTGCAGCTCCCAGGCGTCCCGGTAGTCGATCGTCCCCAGCTCCCGGACGTGCACGGGAGCGCTCGCGGCTCGGCAGGAGGTCACCCTCGTGACGATACGCCCGCCGGCAGGGGGCCATCGGAGTCCGCCAGGGAACCCCGATGGCCCCACCCCCACGATTTACGTGGTCGGCGGGATGACGCCGTTCTTGGCCATCGGCAGGCCGAGTTGCTCGGCGCCGAGCAGCCGGGCGGGCTCGACCGGGAATCCGGTCAGCAAGGGATTGATGTGCCGCAGCCGCAGCCCGATCACCGAGGGCAGCGGCGGCGCGATGATGTCGAACTTCTCGATGTCGACCCAGCGCACGATCCGCAGCACCTCGGGCGGAATCGGCTGGTCGTTCTTCTGCACCGGAACGCAGAACTGGCGGTTTTCCACGACCCGGACGTCGGCCGGCGGAATGTTGCCCAGGACCGGGTTGAGCTGGGTGAGCCGCAGCGGGATGTTCAGCGGAACCTGCGGGGACGTGCGGTAGCACAGCAGATCGATGAACTGGACCAGGCGCAGCACTTCCGCCGGCGGGAAGACGTCGTTCTTGACCACCGGCAGGCACAGCTGGGTGGGTCCGAACAGGGTGATCTCCCGGCGCGGCAGGTCGCGGAGCAGCGGGTTGAGATGGCTCACCACGAGCGGGATCTGACTGGTCGTTGTCGTGTTGACCTGGTAGCAGGACAGGTCCACGAACCGGACGAACGGCAGCACGCTGGCCGGCGGAACCGCGTTGTTCTTGAACACCGGGGCGCACAGTTGGACCCGCGGACCGAGGGTCACCGGCACGCGGGGGAAGCCGGCCAATACCGGGTTCAGGTGGCTCAGCACCAGATTGGCCGGGGGCGGGGTGAACGGATCGGTCTTGAAACACTCCAGGTCCAGGTTGGACACGAAGTCCAGCGGCGTCGGGAACGCCTGCACCTGGCTTGCTGCCGGTGTCGCCGCGCCGATTCCGATCACCGAGGTGAGGAGGGCGATCACCATCAGGCCGATTCGCGTTCGGCCCATTGATCTCCGAGACATACTGGCCCCTTCTGACGAATAGCAGGGACTACAGCAGTACTCGGAACCGGTTGTGGTTCGGTTGTAACCGGACCTTGCGCGATTCAGAGCGCGGTCAGCGCCGCGTCGATCTCGGTGTGCCGGAACGTGAAGCCGGCGTCGAGCAGCGCCCGGGGCAGCACCCGCTGGCCGAACAGGATCTCGTCGGCCACCTCGCCGAGCACGACGCGCAGCGCGAACCTCGGCACCACCCACGGCGCCGGCCGGCGCACCGCGCGGGCCAGGGCGCGGGTGAGCTCGGCGTTGGTGACCGGCGCCGGCGCGGACACGTTGACCGGGCCGGAGACCGAGCCGTCGGCGAGCACGAACCGGATCGCCGACACGACGTCGGCGACGTGGATCCAGGGCATGTACTGCCGGCCGTTGCCCAGCCGGGCGCCCAGCCCCAGGCGGAACAGCGGGCGGAGCCGGGCCAGCAGCCCGCCGTCGGCGGCGAGCACGTGCCCGACGCGCAGGTGCACCACCCGGACCCCGGCCTCCCGCGCCCGGTCGGCTGCGGCCTCCCACTGCCGGCACAGCGCCGCGAGGAAACCGCCGCCGGCCGGCTCGGTCTCGTCCACCTCGCGGTCCCCCGTGTCGCCGTACCAGCCGACCGCAGACGCGTTGACCAGCAACGGAATCCCGGCGTCAGCGACCGCGGCGGCGAGGACCTCGGTCGGCTCGACCCGGCTGTCCAGCAGCACCTGCTTGCGGGCGTGCGTCCAGCGCCGGTCGGCCACCCCCGCCCCGCACAGGTTCACCACCGCGTCCACGCCGTCCAGCGCGCCGGCGGCGATCGTCCCGGCCGGCGGGTCCCAGCCCCGCTCGTCCGGGCCCACGACCGCCCGCCGGACCAGGCGGAGCACCTCGTGGCCGGCGCTCCGCAGCTCCGGCACCAGCGCGGTGCCGATCAGCCCGGACGACCCGGCGACCGCGACGCGCACCTACAGGCCCAGGTCGGCCTCGAAGTTGCCGTCCTCCAGCCGGCGCTTCACCGCGGTGAGGAACCGCCCGGCGTCGGCGCCGTCCACCAGCCGGTGGTCGTAGGTGAGCGCGAGGTAGACCATCGACCGGACCGCGATCGTGTCGTCGCCGTCCGCGTCGGTGATCACCACCGGGCGCTTCACCACCAGCCCCACGCCGAGGATGCCGACCTGCGGCTGCGGGATGATCGGCGTGTCGAACAGCGCGCCCTGGCTGCCCAGGTTGGTGATCGTGAACGTGCCGCCGACCAGCTCGTCCGGGGTGACCTTGTTGGCCCGGGTCCGCTCGGCCAGGTCGGCGATCTTGTGCGCCAGCCCGGCCAGGCTCAGGTCGCCGGCGTTGTGGATGGCCGGGGAGAGCAGCCCGCGCTCGGTGTCCACCGCGATGCCCAGGTGCTCGGAGCCGTGGTAGGTGACCTCCTGCGTCTCGCCGTCGATCGACGCGTTCAGCTTGGGGTGCTGCTTGAGCGCCTCCACCGCGGCCTTGGCGAAGAACGGCAGGAACGTCAGGTTCACGCCCTCGCGCTGGGCGAACCCGGCCTTCGCCCGGGACCGGAGCTTCGCGACGCGGGTGACGTCGACCTCCACCACCTGGGTGAGCTGGGCGGAGACCTGCAGCGACTCGACCATGCGCCGGGCCACGGTCTGCCGCAGCCGGCTCATCTTCTCCGTCTTCCCGCGCAGCGCCAGGGCCTGCGCGGACGGCTGCGCCGGTGCCACGGCCGCCGCGCGCGGGGCCGTGGGGGCGGCAGGTGGAGTGGGTGCAGGCGCGGCGGCCGCGGCCTTGGCGGCCTCCGCGGCGGCGAGCACGTCCTGCTTGCGGATCCGCCCGCCGATGCCGGTGCCCTGCACGGTGGACAGGTCGATGCCGTTCTCCGAAGCCAACTTCCGCACCAGCGGCGTGACGTACGGCGTAGCCGCGCCGTCCGTCGCCGCGGGCTGTGCCGGGGCGGCCGCGGCGACCTGCGGCTCGGGTTGCGGGTCCGGCCGTGGCTGAGGCGGGGCCGGAGCGGTCTGGGCGGGTGCGCTGTGCCGGCCCTCGTCCGCGGGCGCGGCGGCCGGCGACGGTGCAGGCGCGGCCCCGGCCGCGCCGATGACCGCGAGCTGGCCGCCCACCTCCACCGTCTGGTCCTCGGCCGCGGTGATCTGCAGCAGCGTGCCGGCCACCGGTGCCGGAATCTCCGTGTCGACCTTGTCGGTGGACACCTCGAGCAGCGGCTCGTCCACCTCGACCCGGTCGCCGACCTGCTTGAGCCACCGGGTGACCGTGCCCTCGGTGACGCTCTCGCCCAGCGCCGGCATGGTCACCGGGGTGCCCGGACCACCGGTCGCCGCCTGCGGTGACTCGGGGTGCAGCTGCGGACCCGGCGCCGCGGGCTGCTCCCTGGCCGGCTCCGGGGCGGCCTGCTGCTGCGCCGGTTGGGCCGCGGGAGCCGGGGGCGCGGACCCATCGCCGCTGTTCTCGGCGCCGTCGCCGATCACCGCCAGCTCGCCGCCGACCGCGACCGTCTCGTCCTCCTGCGCGGTGATCTTCTGCAGCACGCCGGCCGCGGGCGAGGGGATCTCGGTGTCGACCTTGTCGGTGGACACCTCCAGCAACGGCTCGTCCACCTCCACGCGGTCGCCGACCTGCTTGAGCCACCGGGTGACCGTGCCCTCGGTGACGCTCTCGCCGAGCGCCGGCATCTGGACGGAGATGGCCATGTCTTCGCTGACTCCTCGTGACTCAGTGAACATGCAGGGGCTTGCCGGCGAGGGCCAGGAACGCCTCGCCGATGGCCTCGGTCTGGGTCGGGTGGGCGTGGATCAGCGGCGCCACGTCCTCCGGGTAGGCCTCCCAGTTGTAGATCAGCTGCGCCTCGCCGATCAGCTCGCCGACGCGCTCGCCGACCATCGTGACACCGACCACCGGGCCGTCCGGCGCCTTGACCAGCTTGACCCCGCCCGAGGTCTTCAGGATCTGGCTCTTTCCGTTGCCGCCCAAGGAGTACACGTACGTCTCGGCGTTGCCGTACTTCTCCTTGGCCTGCGCCTCGGTGAGCCCGACCGAGGCCACCTCGGGCCTGCAGTAGGTGACCCGCGGGATGCCCAGCTCGTCGATCGGCGCCGGGTTCAGCCCGCCGATCACCTCGGCGATGAAGATGCCTTGCTGGAATCCGCGGTGCGCGAGCTGCAGGCCGGGCACCAGGTCGCCGACCGCGTACACGTTCGGCAGGTTGGTGCGCAGCTTGTCGTCGGTGAGCACGAAGCCGCGGTCCATCCGCACGCCGGCTTCCTCGTAGCCGTGGCCCGCGCTGTTCGGCCCGCGGCCGACCGCGACCAGCAGCAGGTCCGCGTCGAACGACTCGCCGGACTCGAGCGTGACGGTGACCGCGGAGTCGGTCTGCGTGGCGCCGGTGAACTTCACGCCGGTCTTGTACTTGATGCCGCGCTTGCGGAACGCCCGCTCGAGCTGCTTGGACGCCCATTCGTCCTCCAGCGGGACGAGCCGGGGGAGTGCCTCGACGATCGTCACGTCCGCGCCGAAGGACTTCCAGACGCTGGCGAACTCCACCCCGATCACACCGCCGCCGAGCACCACGACGCTCTCCGGCACGTAGTCCAGGTTCACCGCCTGGTCCGAGGTGATGATCCGGCCGCCGATCTCCAGGCCGGGCAGCGTCTTGGCGTAGGACCCGGTGGCCAGCACGACGTTCGTGCCGGTGTACCGGTCGCCGCCGACGGTCACGGTGTTGGGCGCGGTGAACGTGCCCTCACCGTCCACCACGGTGACCTTGTTCGCCTTGGCCAGCCCCTGCAGGCCCTTGAACATCTGGCCGACCACGCCGTCCTTGTAGGAGTTCACCCCGGCGATGTCGATGCCCTCCAGCGAGGACTTCACGCCGAACTGGTCACCCTCGCGGGCGAGGTCGGCGACCTCGGCGGCGTGCAGCAGCGCCTTGGTCGGAATACACCCGCGATGCAGGCAGGTGCCACCGAGCTTGTCCCTCTCGATGAGGATGACGGACAGGCCGAGCTCGGCGGCGCGGAACGCACAGGCGTAGCCACCCGACCCGCCGCCCAGGATCACAAGGTCAGCGGAGGTGTCAGTCACGGGGTTCTCCTAGATGCGGCAACATCGACACAGCGGTTTCACACGCCATCTTGTCACTACGTAGGGCACGCTTGCGAGGTGGCCGGGTGCCGCCGGGGTGATCCGTATGGAGGTAGTTGACGTGGGACTTTTCGACTCGCTGCGCCGCAACCGCAAGGCGGGGACGATGCGCGGCGCGACCAGGCAGGACACGGCTCACCTGGAGCAATGGGCGGCGGAACGGCACGGTGTCGAGGCGTACGTGGAGCCGCGCACCCACGTCACCGAGACAACCGTCGTTCTAGTCGCGCACGACGGCGAATGGACCCGCCGCCGAGTCTCCAGCGCCGACGCAGCCTTCGAGTTCGCCAAGAAGCGCGCCATGCCCATCTACGAGGTGGAGCGCGTCGGCTACCCGAAGCGCATGCGTGAATACCAGGAGCGCCAGAAGCGCGGTGGCCACCCCGCCTGACCCGCGAGTCCCCGTTTCGGGCACGCGAGTCCCTGGTTTGAGCACCTGAGTTCGCGGTTCCGGACACCTGCTTCCAGCCCTGAAGCGGGAACTCGGCGTCCTGAAGCGGGGACTCGCGGTCCTGAACCGGGGACTCGCCAGCTCTCCCCTAGCCGTTCTCCGCGATGTCCGCCAGCAGCGCGGCGAGGGTGCGGACGGGGACGCCGGTGCCGCCCTTGCCGGTGTAGCCCCACGGGGAGCCGCTGTTGAACGCCGGGCCGGCGACGTCGATGTGCACCCACGGCAGACCCTGGGGCACGAACTCGCGCAGGAAGAGGCCGGCGGCGAGCATCGAGCCCCAGCGGTGGCCGGTGATGTTGGCGATGTCGGCGAGCTTGGAGTCGAGGTCGGCGCGGAGCTCCTCGGGCAGCGGCATCGGCCAGCCGCCCTCGCCGGTGGCCTTCGCGATGGCGGCGACCCGGTCGCGCAGCTCGTCGCTGCCCATGATCCCCGCGGTGCGCCGGCCGAGGGAGACGATCTGCGCGCCGGTCAGGGTGGACGTCTCGACCAGGTAGTCCGGCTCGTCCTCGCCGGCCCGCACGATCGCGTCGGCCAGGATCAGCCGGCCCTCGGCGTCGGTGTTGAGCACCTCGACGGTCTTGCCGCCGTACATGGTGAGCACGTCCCCCGGCCGGTACGCGGTGCCGGACGGCATGTTCTCCGCCATCGGCACCGTGGCGACGACCTCCAGCGGGTATTTCAACTTCGCCGCGAGCACCGCGGTGGCCACGATCGCCGCGGCGCCGGACATGTCGGAGCTCATCTCCTCCATGTGCGACGCCGGCTTGATCGAGATGCCGCCGGTGTCGAACGTGATCCCCTTGCCGATGAGGGCGACCTTCCTGCGCGCCTTGGGTCCGCGGTAGCGCATCCGGACCACCCGCGGCTGCCGGACCGAGCCGCCGCCGACCCCGAGCACGCCGCCGTACCCGGCCCTGCGCAGTGCCTTCTCGTCGAGGACCTCGACCTCCAACCCGGCCGCCGTGCCCAGCGCCCTGGCCCGCTCGGCGAACGAGGCGGGGTAGAGGTCGTTGGGCGGGGTGTTGATCAGATCCCGGGCGGTGGCCACCGCCTCGGCGATCGCGATGGCCGCCTTCAGCGTGGTCCGGTGCTCGCGCGCGGTGCCGGTATCCGGGCTGGCCAGGTCGACCCGGGCCAGTGGGGTGTCGCGGCTTCCGGACTTGTAGCCGTCGAACGTGTACGCGCCCAGCGCGGTCCCCTCGACCGCGGCCTGAAGGTCCACAGTGGACAGAACGGTGACGGCCCGGGCGGTGCCGGCGAGGCTGCGCGCGGCGGCGCCGGAGGCCCGGCGGACCTGCTCGGCGCTCACCGTCCCGGCCTGGCCGGGCTGGTCGAGCCCGGCGGCGACGACCAGCCCCGCGGGCAGCCGGCCGAGCGTGGGCACCTTCACCACCTCGTCGGTCTTCCCGGTGGCGCCGAGCGTGTTCAGCACCTCGACCAGCCCGCCGCCGAACGCCGTGTCCACCGCCTCGCCGCCGGGAGCCAGCCGCACACCGTCACCGTCCGGCATCGTGCCGATGATCACGGCGTCGGCCTGGGCCTGCGCCGGATCTGTGCTGATGAGGGCGAGTTTGGGCAGGGTCACGGAGGCTCCTCGGTTGCTCGTGCGTCCCCAGCAAGGGCGTTGAGGCATGCTAACTACCGTTGGTCGGATGACCTACCGGGTGCCGTGCGGGCTGGCCGCGATGATCGGGGCGGGGATCTTCGCCGGTCTCGCGCCGGCCGCCCGCGTCTCGGGGGCCTGGCTGCTGGCCGCCCTCGCGCTGGCCGCGCTGCTGGCCGTCGCCTGTGGACTGTCTACTTCGAATCGTCCTGGCCCGCTCGGGGTGGTCGGCCGGGTGGCCGGTGCCGCCGCGATCGCCGGTATGTTCGGGAGTTACGTGCTGCCAGCCCAACCGTTGCCGGCGGCGGCCGCACTGCTCGCGGTCGCCGCAGTGCTCACCGCGTTCGGCGTTCGCCCCTCGCGGCCGGTCATGATCACCGGGGTCGCCGTGGTGCTGGCCGGGCTCGTGGTGTTCGTGGCCGCCTGCCTCGCCATCGAGCCGGCCGGGTCGGCGGTCGCGGTGCCCGAGGCGGACAACCCCGCCGGGCTGCCGGCCGCGACCCTGCTGATGTTCTTCGGTTTCCTGGGTTTCGAGCAGGCCGGGCCGCGCCGCCGCGGCGCAATCGTGGTGGCGCTGGGCGGGTACCTCGCGGTCGGCTACGCGGCGCTGCGCCAGCTCGGCGGCCCGCGCCTGGCCTTCTCGCCGGCGCCGCTGCGGGACGCGCTGGCCGCCGCGGACGCGACCGCCCTGGACCCGATCCTGACCGTGGCCGCCGCAACCGCCGCGGTGCTGGCGCTGCTCGGCGTGTTCGCCGACCTCCGCCGGGCCGGCCGGATCGTGCCGCCGGCCGCCGGGGTGGTCGCGGCCGTGACCGCCGCGTTGCTCAGCGTGCCGGTGTCGATGGGCCTCGCCTCGGCGCTGCTGCTCGCGCAGTACGCGCTGACCGGGCTACGTCGCCACCAGCGCCAGGATGAACGCCACCACGGTGAGCACAATGGTGATCACGAACGGGGTGGTCCGGACGTCCCGCGGGAAGAACCTCCGGTCGTTGCGCCGGTACCACCAGACCGCCCAGGCGATCGCCGCAGCCAGCCCGAGCAGGATGCCGAACCCGCCGATCCACACGTAGCCGACCAGGACGAGCAGCCCCGGCAGCAACGGCGTCATGACCGCGACCGCGGTGATCCGGACGTCTGACCCCACGCCCGCGGACACCGAGTTCGTCAGCGAAGTCTCTGTCACGGTTCAGCATGGTAGGCCGTCCGCGGGCGCTGTCACGGTTCGGCATCAGTTGGACGTCCGATCCTCGAGATCACGATTTTCCGGTGCCGAAGGGAGCGATACCGTTAGGTGCATGACCACACTGCCGTTCACCCGCACCCCGCACCCGCAGCCGGCGACCCCGGAGCGGCTTGCGGAGGTATTGGCCAACCCGGGTTTCGGCCAGCACTTCACCGACCACATGGTGACGATCCGCTGGAACCGCGCACAGGGTTGGCACGACGCGGCGGTCGAGCCCTATCACGCGATGACGCTCGATCCGGCCGCCATGGTCCTGCACTACGGGCAGGCGATCTTCGAGGGCCTCAAGGCCTACCGCCAGCCGGACGGGTCCGTCGCGAGCTTCCGCCCGGAGGCCAACGCGGCCCGGTTCCGCCGCTCGGCGGTCCGCCTGGCCATGCCCGAGCTGCCGAACGAGCTGTTCCTGGCCTCGCTGCGTGAGCTGATCGCCGTCGACGGCCGGTGGGTGCCCGAGCAGGACGAGGAAACCCTCTACTTCCGGCCGTTCATGTACGCCACCGAGGTCGGCCTCGGCGTGCGCCCGGCGGCCGAGCACCGGTACGTGCTGATCGCCTCGCCGGCCGGCTCCTACTTCGCCAGTGGGATCAAACCGGTGAGCGTCTGGCTCTCGCACGAGTACGTGCGCGCCGCCCCCGGCGGCACCGGCGCGGCCAAGTTCGCCGGAAACTACGCCGCCTCCCTGGTCGCCCAGGCAGAGGCCGCGGAACAAGGCTGCGACCAGGTTGTCTGGCTCGACGCAGTCGAACGCCGTTGGGTCGAGGAGATGGGCGGCATGAACCTCTTCTTCGTCTTCGGCTCCGGCCCGGACGCCCGCGTGGTCACCCCCGAGCTCTCCGGCTCGCTGCTGGCCGGCGTCACCCGCGACTCCCTCCTCACCCTCGCCGCCGAGCTCGGCTACGCCGTGGAGGAACGCCGCATCTCCGTCGACGAGTGGGAGAAGAAGAACGAGACCGGCGAGCTCACCGAGGTCTTCGCCTGCGGCACCGCCGCCGTGATCACCCCGGTCGGCTCCGCCAAGTACGCCGACGGCGAGTTCACCATCAACAACGGCCAAACCGGCGAAGTCTCCATGCGCCTCCGCAACGCCCTCACCGCCATCCAGCGCGGCACCGCCCCCGACACCCACAGCTGGATGACCACGCTCTCGTAGGTGATGCCCTGAAGGCCGCCTTCAGGACGTTCAACGTCTCGAAGGCGGCCTTCAACGCATTCCTCAGTGGAGAGTGCAGCCGATGAGCACGATCGTGGTGGCGACCTCGCAGGCGGCGCCGAGCACGTCGCCGGTGATGCCGCCGAAGCGCTTTCGGGCGCGGAGCACGAGCAGCAGGACCGCGCCCGCGGCGACCACGACCGAGAGGGCGGCGAGCCAGGGGCGGTCGGGGGTGGCGGGGACGCTCAGCAGGATGAGGGTGAGCCACCAGGCGACCGGCGCGCCGGCGGGTTGGGAGCCGGCGACGAGTGCGCCGAGGCCTTCGGGGCGGGCGGCCGGAACGCCGCGGACGCAGCACAGCGAGAATGCCGCGCGGCCGGCGACGAGGGCCAGCGGGACGGCGAACCACCGTCCACTGGGGACCAACGAGCCGAGCGCGACTGCTTGTGTGCCAACGACGACGATGAGCGTGACGACGGCGAACGGGCCGGCGCCGCCATCGCGCATCACCGTGAGGGCACGCTCCGGTGGGCCGTAGCAGCCGAATCCGTCGGCGGTGTCGGCCAGCCCGTCGAGGTGCATGGCCCGGGTGAGCACCGCGAGGAGCCCGACCGTGAGGAGGCCGGCGAGCAGTCCAGGCGCGCCGATCAAGTCCAGAAGGGACAGCAGGCCGAGGGCGGCGCCGCCCAGGGGCAGGCCGATGAGCGGGGCGAGGGCGATGGCCGTGCGGGCGGTCGCAGGGTCGACCCGGGGCACACCGACCGGGAGGACGGTCAGCCAGGACAGCGCCAACCGCAGTCCCCGCAACGGTTTACTCCTCGGCCGGGCCGGACACGCCGGCGTCGGTGAAGGTGGCCATCTCGGCCAGGATGCGCACGGCCGCGGACAGCAGCGGGATGGCGGCGGCCGCGCCGGAGCCCTCGCCGAGCCGCATGTCGAACTCCAGCAACGGTTTCAGGTCGAGCTGCTCGAGCACGAGGGTGTGTGCCGGCTCGGCGGAGCGGTGCCCGGCCACCCACCAGTCGCTGGCCCCGGGTGCGAGCTCCGCGGCGACCAGCGCCGCCGCGCCGCAGATCACGCCGTCCAGGATCACCGGGGTGCGGCGGACCGCGGCCTGGGCGAGGAACGCGGCCATGGCGGTGATGTCCGCGCCGGCCACCGTGCGCAGCAGCGCCACCGGGTCGGCGCTCACCGGCCGGGCCCGGCGCAGCGCGTCCCGGATCGCCGCCGTCTTGCGCATCCAGGTGCGGTCGTCGATGCCGGTGCCGCGGCCCACCACGGCCACCGGCTCGGCGCCGGTGAGCGCGGCGATCAGCACCGCGGCCGGGGTGGTGTTGCCGATCCCCATGTCGCCGGCCACCAGCAGGTCCGCGCCGGCGTCGACCTCCTCGTCGGCGATCGCCTTGCCGGCCGCGATGGCCGCGGCGACCTCGTCGGCGGTGAGCGCGTCCTCGGTGTCGATCGAGCCGGATCCCCGGCGCACCTTGAACTTCCCGGCCACGTCCGGGGTCTCGGCGGCGTCCACCGACATGTCCACCACCCGGACGGTGGCGCCGGCGGTCTCGGCCAGCACGTTGATCGCGGCGCCACCGGCGAGGAAGTTCGTGACCATCTGCGCGGTCACCTCGCTCGGGTAGGCCGACACGCCCCGCGCGGCGATGCCGTGGTCTCCCGCGAAGATCACGATGCGGGGCCGGCTGAACGGCAGCGGCGGGCACTGGCCCTGGCAGGCCGCGACCCACACGCCCAGCTCCTCGAGCCGGCCGAGCGAACCCGCCGGCTTGGTCAGCCGGTCCTGCCGCTCGCGCGCGGCCGCGCGCACCGACTCGTCCGGCCGCGTGACCGAGGCGAAACCGGCCGGGGACGCGGGTTCCGGCGCCTGGAGGTACGGCGACACCGCGCCGAAGTGCGGCCCCATCGGGGCGGCGGGCGCCTCGTCGCGGGTGTCCTCGACGGTCTCCTCGGGTGCGTCCGGCTCGTCGGCCACCGCGCCACCTCCCGGTTCTCCCTGCGAGCGCAGGGTCATCGGCACACCGGCGACCAGCAGCACGACGTCCGTGCAGCGATCGGCGACGGCGGCATTGAGCGCTCCGAGCTCGTCCCGGAACCGCCGGCCGGCCGGCGTGTCGGGCACCACGCCCAGCCCGACCTCGGGCGAGACGATCACCAGCCCGGTCCGGCACCCGCCGATCGCGTCCACCAGCCGCTGGCATTCGGCCCGCGCCGCGGTCGGCTCGCCGTCCCAGCCGCCGGTGTCGTCCAGCAGCCCGGTGAGCCAGTTGCCCAGGTCGTCGACCAGGATCGGCGAACCGGGTTCCGCCGCGCGCAGCAGCTCGACCAGCCCGCCGGGCTCCACCGGCTCGACCGTGCTCCACGACGCGGGCCGCCGGGCCACGTGCCGGAGGATGCGCGCCGTCCACTCCGGGTCGCCGGGGTCCTGCCGGGCCGTCGCCACGTACACCGCCGGCGCCGCGCCGGCCAACTTCTCGGCGTACCCGGACTTTCCGGACCTCGCGCCGCCCAGTACCAAGGTCCGTCGCACGGGCGCACAGTACCGTGTCGCCTGTGGAGTACCGGTGGCGCTATGCCGATGGCGTCGGTGCCGACGTCCCCGGCCCCGATCTGGCGTTCGGCGACCAGACCGAGGCCGAGGACTGGCTGTCGGCGAACTGGCCGGACCTGCTCGACGGCGGCATCGACGAGGTCACCCTCGTGCACGACGGGAAGCCCGTGTACGGACCGATGGGCCTGCACCCGCCGACGGCCACCTGAGTCCTATCCGGACAGCCGCGGGTCGTACTCCACGAGGCCGTTGAGCACCTTGTCGATCTGGGCGAGCGTCTCGGCGTCGAGCTTCACCCCGGAGGCCTTGACGTTCTCGGTGACCTGCTCGGGCCGGGTCGCGCCGATGATCGCCGAGGCGACGTTCGGGTTCTGCAGCACCCAGGCCACGGCGAGCTGGGCCAGCGACAGCCCGGCGCCCTCGGCGAGCGGCTTGAGCTGCTGCACCCGCTCGAGCACCTCGTCGCGGAGGAACCGGGCGATGAAGTTCTTGCCCGACTCGTCGGTGGCGCGGGAGCCGGCCGGCGGCGGCTGGCCGGGCAGGTACTTGCCGGTGAGCACGCCCTGCGCGATCGGCGACCAGACGATCTGGCTGACGCCTTCCCGCTCGGACGCCGGGATCACCTGCGACTCGATCACCCGCCACAGCATCGAGTACTGCGGCTGGTTGGAGATCAGCGGGATGTTCAGCTCCCTGGCCAGCTCCGCGCCGCGGGTGATCTGCTCCGCGCTCCACTCGGAAACCCCGACGTAGAGCACCTTCCCGGCACGCACCAGGTCGGCGAAGGCGCCCATGGTCTCCTCGAGCGGCACCGTCCGGTCGAACCGGTGCGCCTGGTACAGGTCGACGTAGTCGGTCTGCAGCCGCTTCAGCGACGCGTGCGCCGACTCCATGATGTGCTTGCGCCCCAACCCTTTGTCGTTGGGACCGCCCGGCCCGGTCGGCCAGAACACCTTGGTGAAGATCTCCAGGCTCTCCCGCCGCTGCCCGGCGAGGGCCCGGCCCATCACCGCCTCCGCCCGGGTGTTGGCGTACACGTCGGCGGTGTCGAAGGTGGTGATCCCCGCGTCCAGCGCGGCCTTCACACAGGCGTGCGCCTGCTCCTCCTCAACCTGGGAACCATGCGTGATCCAGTTCCCGTACGAGATCTCACTGACGGACAGGCCGCTGCGGCCGAGGCGACGAAACTCCATGCGCCATAACTTAGCCGCTAGTCGTTTGCCTCGCTAACTACTGGAGCTACTCCACCTTGTCGCCGGGCTTCAGGCGGGGCTTGGGGATGCGGAGCTTGCGGATCTGGGAGGCGCGGATGAAGGCGTACCAGCCGACGGAGAGGCCGCGGACCGTCTCCTTGGGGTACTTCAGCCGGGCCAGGCGGGTGTAGCGGCGGCCGTTGAGCGCGCCCTCGAGGATCATGGCGAGGAGCATGACCAGGCACAGCACGGTGGCGTAGAACTGCAGCAGCCGGTTGGGCGCGAGGAGCGCGACGAACACGACGAGGGCCAGCGGCATGAACAGGCCGAGCAGGTTGCGCCGGGAGTCGACCAGGTCGCGGACGTAGGCCTTGACCGGGCCGCGGTCGCGCGCCGGCAGGTACTTGTCCTCGCCGGCCATCATCCGCTCGCGCTGCGCCGCGCGGATCTCGCGGCGCTGGGCCGCCAGCTCCTTGCGCTCCTCCTTGTTGCCCCGCGCCCGCCGCATCGCCTCGCGGGTGGTGCGCGGGGGCGGCGGCACCGGGCCGCGCCGGCGTCCCTCGGCCTCGCGCCGCTTCGGCGTGGGCCGGCCCTTCCCCGGCGTGTGGCCCTTGACCGACGACGCCTCGGCGCCGGCGTCGGACTCCTCGGTGACGTCGGTGCTGTCGGTGGCGCTTCGGCGCAGGAACCTCACGCGTCCAGGGTAGTCACAGTGGGGTCTGGGGGCTCGGCCCCCAGACCCCAACCGGGGGGCTGCCGCCCCCCGGACCCCCCAGGCTAGCTTCTCCTCATGCGGGTCATGATCGCCCCCGACTGCTTCGGCGGGACGCTCAGCGCGACCGAGGTGGCCGATGCCGTCGCTGCGGGGTGGCGGCGGTCCCGCCCTGACGTGGAGCTGGTGACGCGGCCGCTGTCCGACGGCGGCCCGGGGTTCGTCGAGGTGCTGCACCACAGCCTCGGCGGTGAGCTGCACCAGGTTCCGGTGAACGGCCCGCTCCGCCGGACCGTGATCGCCACCTGGCTCGAGCACGACGGCACCGCCTACATCGAGAGCGCCCAGGCCTGCGGGCTGCACCTGGTGGCGCCCGAGGACCGCGAGCCGCTCACCGCCCACACCGTCGGGGTCGGCGAGATGATGTACGACGCCAACGACTTCGACGTGCACACCATGGTGGTCGGGCTCGGCGGCACGGCCAGCACCGATGGCGGCGCCGGCCTGTTCAGCGGGCTCAACGCGGTCCCGCTGGACACCCGGGACCAGGTGCTGCCCAACGGCGGCGGCGCGCTGATCGACTGCGGCCGCATCGTCGGCCAGGTCGACCTCCGGGACGAGGTCACCATCATCGCGGCCACCGACGTGGAGAACCCGCTGCTCGGCGAGCACGGCGCGGCGCGCACGTTCGGCCCGCAGAAGGGCGCCGACGAGCTGACCGTGCAACGCCTCGAGCGCGGCCTGGCGCACTGGGCGGACATCATGGCGCAGGCGTGCGGCCGGGACGTGCGGGACCTGCCGGGCGCCGGGGCGGCCGGGGGTCTGGGCGCCGGGCTGCTCGCACTCGGCGCGCGGGTCGAGTCCGGCGCCGGCCTGGTGCGCCGGCTCACCGGCCTGGACGAGGCGATGGCCGGGGTCGACCTGGTGATCACCGGCGAGGGCAGCTTCGACTGGCAGTCCCTGCGCGGCAAGCTGGCGGTGAACGTGGCCGGCGCCGCGGCCGAGCGCGGCCTGCCATGCCTGGTGCTGGCCGGTCAGGTCGCGGTCGGGCGGCGCCAGGCGGCCTCGGTCGGGGTGGAGCGGGCCTACTCGGTGGCAGAGCACGCCGGCTCGGTCGAGGCGTCGCTGGCCGACCCTGCGGGTACCCTGGCGGCGTTGGCCGCGGACGTGGCGGCGCAGTGGGGAACATGACAGGGTGCCTCCAGCGCGCCTGGACACCGGTGCGCCCCGATGTGTCACCATGGAACAAAACGCGGCCGGCCCCGGTTGTGCCGGGGTAAGTAGCGAATCTCGAGGGAGAACCATGACCGCCGCCCAGGAGACCACCACCGCGACCCACGGTGTGGAGCTGACCGACACCGCCGCGGCCAAGGCCAAGGCGCTGCTCGACCAGGAGGGCCGCGACGACATGCACCTGCGCATCGCCGTCCAGCCGGGTGGCTGCGCCGGCCTGCGCTACCAGCTGTTCTTCGACGAGCGCACGCTCGACGGCGACCTGTTCCGCGACTTCAACGGCCTGCGCGTGGCCGTCGACCGGATGAGCGCCCCCTACGTGCAGGGCGCCACCATCGACTTCGTCGACACGATCGAGAAGCAGGGCTTCACGATCGACAACCCCAACGCCACCGGCTCCTGCGCCTGCGGCGACTCCTTCCATTAGGGCCCAGCCCGCCTCTCCGGAATTTTTGATGTGGTTGCGTTCCGGCGAACGGTGCGGGTGGCAGGTTTGATTGTGGCTGGGCGCCGTCACGTTCCCCTGAGGTTCTGTTGGCAGGCACTCGCCCTTCGTCATCCACGGGATGTGAGGCCGTAGCCGGGCGGGATCACTCACCCGGTAGGGTTCTTTATCGTGCCTGTCGCAGTTGCTGGAAGTATCGCCACCGACCACCTGATGCACTTCCCCGGAAAGTTCGCTGAACAGCTCGTGGCTGAACAGCTGCACCGGGTGTCGCTGAGCTTCCTGGTCGATGATCTTGTGGTTCGCCGGGGCGGGATCGGCGCCAACATCGCGTTCGGGATGGCGGTGCTGGGCTGCGACCCGATCCTGGTCGGGGCCGTCGGCGACGACTTCGCCGACTACCGGTCCTGGCTGGAGCGGCACGGGGTGGACTGCTCGGGGGTGCACGTCTCGGACGTGGCGCACACCGCGCGGTTCGTCTGCACCACCGACGACGACATGTGCCAGATCGCCTCGTTCTACGCCGGGGCGATGGCCGAGGCGCGCAACATCGAGCTGCGCCCGGTCGCCGAGGCCGCCGGTGGGCTCGACCTGGTGCTGATCAGCCCGGACGACCCGGAGGCCATGCTGCGGCACGCGGCGGAGTGCCGGCTGCGCGGGTACCGGTTCGCGGTGGACCCGTCACAGCAGGTGGCCATCATGGACGGCGAGCGGCTGCGGGCGTTCGTCGCCGGGGCGGACTACCTGTTCTCCAACGACTACGAGCTGGGGCTGCTGGCCCGCAAGACCGGCTGGTCCGAGGACGAGCTGCTGGCCCAGGTCGGCATGCGGATCACCACGCTCGGCGAGAAGGGCGCGGAGATCGTCACGCTGGACCGTCCGGTGGTCCACATCCCGGCGGTGCCGGAGACCGCGAAGGCGGACCCCACCGGCGTCGGCGACGGCTTCCGCGCCGGGTTCCTCGCCGGGCTGACCAACGGCCTGACCCTGGAGCGCTCCGCCCAGCTCGGCTCGATGGTGGCGGTGCTGGTGCTGGAGACCGTCGGTCCGCAGGAGTGGACCTTCGACAAGGCCGCGGCCCTCGTCCGGATCGAGGGCGCCTACGGCGCCGCGGCCGCCGGCGAGATCGCAGCGATCCTCCCCGGCTGACCGCGACCGCGCCCGGCGTGGGTCCGGGCGGCGGCCGGCCCACGCCAGACGCGTGCCCATCAGCCGTGCACCTGGTACCGGACGATGTACTCGCCGTCGCCCGAACCCTGGCTCGCCAACCCCTCATGCTCGCCCTGGTTGATCTCGCTCGCGCTGACCCACACCCAGCCGAGCAGCTCGTGGTCCGAACCGTCCGCCTCGAACACCTCGATCAGCGCCGTGTCGTCGAACTGGATGTTCAGCAGGGTGGGCGGGAACGCGCTGTAGTACCAGTGTGTCTCGCGCACGTCGACGTCGCCCCAGCCGCCTTTGAACTGGCCGTTCACGTAGATCAGGATCTCGTCGGAGCCCGACTCGCTCTGGTCCTGGCAGCGGATCCACAGGACGTCCACCTTGGCGGTGTCCGCCGACGCGGCCGGTGGGACGAGTACGGGCAGCAGGAGAGCGGCCAGGCCCACGATGAGCAGCCGGACCGCACGTAGCCGGCCGCGTTTGCGGTGGACCACCATGTGCGTGCTCCTTCCAGTCGGGCGGGAGGGTGTTCCCGCCCCCGGAGCGTCGCGCGTGCTGGTCCTGATCAACTCCTGATCATGTCCCGGGTTTCTACACCTTGACCGGGTAGTGCGGTTCCGGGATCTCCGGCTTGATCCGGTCCTCGACGAAGATGCCGTGCCAGAGCATGAACACCAGCAGCGCCCAGATGCGGCGGCTGTGGTCGAGGGAACCGGCGCGGTGCTCCTCGAGGAGGCGGAGGACGGCGGCCTTGTCGAGCTCGACGTCGGTCTGGGACTTGACCACGATGTCGCGGGCCCAGTCGTACATCTCGTTGCGGAGCCAGAGCCGGATCGGCACGGGGAAGCCGAGCTTGCGGCGGTTCAGCACGTGCGCGGGGACGATCTCGCGGAGAGCCCGGCGCAGCGCGTACTTGGTGGTCTCCTTGGTGATCTTCTGCTCGAGCGGGATGCGGGAGGCGACCGCGAACACCTCGGGGTCGAGGAACGGCACCCGCAGCTCGAGGGAGTTGGCCATGGTCATCTTGTCGGCCTTGACCAGGATGTCGCCGCGGAGCCAGGTGAACAGGTCGACGTGCTGCATGCGGGTCACCGGGTCCCAGTGGACCGACTCGCGGTACGGGCCGGCGGTCACGTCGGCGTGGCCGACGGCCGGGTCGAACGTGTTCAGCACGGACCGGAGCTGGTCGTCGCGGAAGATCCGGGCGTTGCCGTAGTAGCGCTCCTCCAGGCTGAGCGCGCCGCGGCGGAGCAGGTCCTTCCCCCGGGTGCCCTCCGGGATCTTGGTGGACACCGCGCCCATGGCCTTGCGCAGCGCGCCCGGGACCTTCTCGAAAGGCTTGAGCGACAACGGTTCCCGGTAGATCGTGTAGCCGCCGAAGAGCTCGTCCGCGCCCTCGCCGGAGAGCACCACCTTGACGTGCTTGCGGGCCTCGCGGGCGATGAACCAGAGCGGCACCAACGCCGGGTCGGCCACCGGATCGTCCAGGTACCAGACGATCAGCGGGAGCGCGGCCATCATCTCCTCGGCGGTCACCGTGCGGACCACGTGCTTGACGCCCAGCGCGGCCGCGGACTCGGCGGCCACGTCCACCTCGGAGTAGCCCTCGCGCTCGAACCCGGTGGTGAACGTGATCAGGTTCGGGTTGTGCTCGCGGGCCAGCGCCGCGATCGCGGTGGAGTCGATGCCGCCGGAGAGGAACGAGCCGACCGTGACGTCCGCGCGCATGTGCTTGGCCACCGAGTCGCGCATGACGTCGGCGATCCCGTCGTAGAGCCGCTCGGCGTCCTCGGCGTTGGCGACCGGGCGCGGGCTGAACGCCGGCTTGAAGTACCGCTTGATCACCGGCTGGTCGCCCGGGGTGACGGTGAAGCAGGTGCCGGACTCGACCCGGCGGATCTGCGTGTGCAGCGACTCCGGCTCCGGCACGTACTGCAGCACCAGGTAGTGCTGCAGCGCGGTGCGGTCCAGCTCGGTGCCGATGCCCAGCGTGGGCGCGAGCTCGAGCAGCGACTTCTTCTCGCTCGAGAACGCCACCCCGCCCGGGCCGCTGGCGTAGAACATCGGCTTGATGCCGAACGGGTCGCGCGCGCCGAACAGCTCGCCGCGCTCGCTGTCCCAGATCAGGAACGCGAACATGCCCCGCAGCTTGCCCACCGCCGACGGGCCGAGGTAGTGGTAGGCGGCCACGATCGCCTCGGCGTCCCCCTCGGTGTGGAACTGGGCGAGGTGCAGGTCCGCCAGCTCCTTGCGCAGCTCCAGGTAGTTGTAGATCTCCCCGTTGTGCAGGATCGCGTACCGCTCCGGGGACTCCGGCGGCCCCCAGATCAGCGGCTGGTGCGACAGGTCGATGTCGATGATCGACAACCGGTTGAACCCGAAGATCGCCTCGCCACCGGCCCACGTCCCCGTCTCGTCCGGCCCGCGGTGCCGCTGGCACCGCGCCGCCGCCCCCACCGCCGCCCGCGCCGACACAGCGTCAAGTTCCGAAGGACAAACCAACCCAAGCAGACCGCACACGCTTCGTTCGCACCCACTCACGTGTTCCCGTACCACCAGTTCCCGGCCAGTATGCCGGCCCGGGGGATCCGGCGAGTCCCCGGTTCAGACCCGCGAGTCCCCGCGTCAGGACCACGAGTTCCCGATTCGGAACCGCGAACTCGGGTGCTGGGAGCGGGGACTCGCAGGCTGGAAGTGGGGACTCGCGGGGGTGCGCCGGGTGGGCCTCGGCTAGGCTCCGCCCTGGATCAACTGGGAGCGGAGGAGGAGCAGTCGTGCCCATGGTGCGCACGCCGGCAGGGCGCCTGGCCAGGATCGGCGGTCTTGTCGGGCTGGTCGCGATGACCGCGACCGGCTGCTCCGGCGAGGAAGTGCTCCGGTTCGGCTGGCCCGAGGCGGTCACCCCGCAGGGCGAGCGGATGGCCACGTTCTGGACCTGGGCCACGATCGCCGCGCTGATCGTCGGCGCGATCACCTGGACGCTGATCCTGTGGCCGGTCGTCGCCCACCGCAAGCGCGGCGACAAGCTGCCCAGGCAGTTCCAGTACAACCACTTCCTCGAGTTCTTCTACACCGGCATCCCGGCGATCATGGTCGTGATCCTGTTCTACTTCACCGTCACCACGCAGAACTACGTGCTGGCGAAGTCGGAGCGGCCGGACCTCCAGGTCGACGTCCTCGCGTTCCAGTGGAACTGGGACTTCTCCTACCACGGCTACAAGACGCTGGACGGCGACGAGATCCACACCATCGGCAGCTCCACCGAGATCCCGATCCTGGTGCTGCCCACCGGCAAGACGATCCGCTACGACCTGCGCTCCAAGGACGTCATCCACTCCTTCTTCGTGCCCGAGTTCAACTTCAAGCGCGACGTGTTCCCCATGCCGGAGAAGAACAACCAGGACGGCGTGTTCGAGAACAGCATCGACCGCGAGGGTTCGTTCGTGGGCCGGTGCGCGGAGCTCTGCGGCATCTACCACTCGGCCATGAACTTCGAGGTCCGCGCGCTCACCGAGTTCCGGTTCGACCAGTACATCTCGTTCCGGCAGAAGGTGAACCCGACGACCGGCCGGACGTACACCACCGCCGAGGCGCTGGCCGAGGTGCAGAAGGTCGACCCGAGCTGTGGCCAGCTCTGCTCGCGGCTGGCCACCACGACCACGCCGTTCGACACCAAGCGCAACGCCTCGCGGTAAGTGGAAAGGGTTTACGCAGCATGAAGGTCGAGGCCAGGCTCTTCGACATCACGACCGCGTTCTTCTTCGTCTCCGCCGTCGTCTACGGCGCGTGGGCCAAGGAGCCGGTCGGCCTCGTCGCGCTGATCCTCACCGGCGGCCTGTCGCTGATCATCGGCTCGTACTTCCACTTCGTGGCCCGCCGCGCCGAGCAGCGCCCCGAGGACGACCCGGACGCCGAGATCGCCGACGGCGCCGGCGAGATGGGGTTCTTCAGCCCCGGCAGCTACTGGCCGGCCGGGGTCGCCGCGTCCGCCGGCCTCACCGCCGTCGCGCTCGCCTTCATGCAGATCTGGCTGATCGTCATCGGCGGCGTGGTGCTCCTGCTCACCGTCGGCGGGCTGGTGTTCGAGTACCACACCCGCCCGAACGTCACGGAGTAGCCAGCTCCGCGGTCCGCGCCACCCAGCGGTCGAGCAACGCCGCCGCCGCGCCGGAGTCGATCGCCTCGGTCGCCGGCGGCAGCGCCGCCGCGATGTCGGCGTGCAGGTCGTCGGACAGGCCGCGGAACGCCGCGATCGCCGCCGCCGAGTTCAGCAGCACGGTGTCCCGCACCGCACCGGCCGCGCCGCCGAGCACCTCGCGGGCCTTCGCCGCGTTGGCCGAAGCGTCGCCGCCGCGCAGGTCTTCCGGCTCGTTGAGGGAAAAGCCCAGCCGCCCAGGGTCGATCTTGTCCGGGCGCACCGAGCCCCCCGAGACCACCCACACCGTCGTGGTCGTGGTCGTGGTGATCTCGTCCAGCCCGTCGTCGCCCCGCGCCACCAGCATGCTGAACCTGCGACCCGCCAGCACCGACGCCATGATCGGCGCCAGCCGCGGGTTCCCGCAGCCCACCAGGCCGGCGGTCGGCTGCGCCGGGTTCGTCAACGGCCCCAGCACGTTGAACGCCGTCGGAATCCCGATCTCCGCCCGCACTGGCCCGGCGTGCCGCAGCGCCGGGTGGAACGCCTGCGCGAAGCAGAACCCGATCCCCAGTTCGGCGACGCACGCCCGCACGCCCTCCGGCGACAGGCGGATCGTCACGCCCAGCGCCTCGAGCACGTCGGCGGACCCGCACTTCGAGGACGCCGCCCGGTTCCCGTGCTTGACCACCGGCACCCCGGCGGCCGCCACCACCAGCGCGCTCATCGTGGAGATGTTGACCGTGCCGGACTGGTCCCCGCCGGTCCCGACCACGTCCGCCGCGGCGCCCTCGACGTCGACCCGCAGCGCGTGCCCCAGCATCGCCTCGGCCAGCCCGGCGATCTCGTCCGCGGTCTCGCCCTTCGACCGCAGCGCCACCGCGAACGCCCCGATCTGTGCCGGGGACGCCGAGCCCGACATGATCTCGTTCATCGCCCACGCGGCGTCCTCTTGAGCGAGGTCCTGCCGCCCCACGAGCTGTCCTAACAACCCAGGCCAGGTCTGCATGTCAACCCCGCACCACGGGCAGCCGGCGGGTCCGCAGCACGTCCGCCACGGTCTCCGCGGCGGCCAGCGGGTCCAGCGGGAAGACGATCACGGCGTCCGACTGGGACCAGGTCGCCAGCCAGCGATCATCCTTGCGCCGCACCGCGATCACGATCGGCGCGCAGTCGGTGATCTCGTGCTTGAGCTGGCGGCACAGCCCGATCCCGCCGGTCGGCTGCGCCTCGCCGTCCAGGATGGCCAGGTCGATCCCGCCGGCGTCCATGGTCATCAGCACCTCGGCGACGGTGCCCGCCTCCACGAAGTCGACCCGCCCGATGTCCGCCGCGGGCCGCCGGCCCACCGCTGTGACAATCGCCTCCCGGACCTCCGGCCGGTGGCTGTAGACAAGGATCTTCAGCGGTTGCGTGCTCATCGTGGGAGCGCCTTTCCGGCAATCGACCAGGTTGCGGGCTTGATGCTATCGAGCACGCCCCCGCGACGCGCCGTGGACCCGATCAGGCGACCGACCTGCCCGTTCGACATAATGCCCGCGTGACGACCGCAGCGCCCTCCATCAGCCAGCGTGTGCACTCGCTGAACCGGCCGAACATGGTCAGCGTGGGCACCATCATCTGGCTGTCCAGTGAGCTGATGTTCTTCGCGGGCCTCTTCGCGATGTTCTTCACGGTGAAGGCGCAGAACGCCACCGACCACTGGCCGCCGGAGCCCACCGAGCTGAACCGCCCCTACGCCCTGGTTGTCACGATCATCCTGGTCGCTTCGTCCTTCACGTGTCAGATGGGTGTGTTCGCGGCGGAGAAGGGCGACGTGTTCGGGTTGCGACGGTGGTACCTGCTGACCCTGGCCATGGGCACGGCGTTCGTGCTGGGCCAGGCCAACGAGTACCGCAGCCTGATCTCCGAGGGCACCACGATCCCGTCCTCGGCGTACGGCACCGTGTTCTACCTGACCACCGGGTTCCACGGGCTGCACGTCACCGGCGGCCTGGTGGCCTTCGTCTTCCTGCTGTGGCGTACCAAGCTCAGCAAGTTCACGCCGGCCCAGGCCACCTCCGCGATCGTCGTCTCGTACTACTGGCACTTCGTGGACATCGTCTGGATCGGCCTGTTCACAGTGATCTACTTCATCCCGTGAGCGCGAGGGTTGCCACACAGATGATCAGCAAGAGGCTACGGAGCCGCTCGAAGCTGCACCGCCGCGTCGCCGGCCTGCTGGCCATCGCGTTGGCGCTCCTCGGCACCGGGTTGCTGTACTCCCTGGTGCGCCCCGACCCGCAGACCGCGCAGGCCCAGCCGGACGCGGCCGCGGTGCGCGACGGCGAGCGCGTCTACAGCACCACCTGCATCAGCTGCCACGGCGCGAACCTGGAGGGTGTGCAGGGCCGCGGTCCGAGCCTGATCGGCATCGGCTCGGCGGCCGTCTACTTCCAGACCTCGACCGGCCGGATGCCCGCGGTGCAGCAGGGCGCCCAGGTCGATGCCAAGCCCCGGGTGCTCACCGCCGAGGAGATCGACCACCTGATGGCGTTCGTCCAGTCCCACGGCGGCGGTCCGACCCTGCCGGCGGAGAAGGGCGAGCAGCTGGTCGGCGACAACCCGGCCCGCGGCGGCGAGCTGTTCCGGCTCAACTGCGCCTCGTGCCACAACTTCACCGGCCGCGGCGGCGCCCTGTCCGCCGGCAAGTTCGCGCCCGCGCTGGACAACGCCTCCGAGGAGGAGATGTACGCGGCGATGCTCTCCGGCCCGCAGAGCATGCCCAAGTTCTCCGAGCGGCAGCTCAACCCGGAGGAGAAGAAGGACATCATCGCCTACGTCAAGTCGGTGACCAACGGGAACAACAACCCGGGCGGCAACTCGATCGGCGGCCTCGGCCCACAGTCCGAAGGACTCATCGCGTTCATCGTCGGCATGGCCGCCCTGCTGGGGATCACGCTGTGGATTGGGGCTAAGGCATGAGCACGGACGACAAGCCCGAGCTGCCGACCGAGGCTGAGCTGGCCGGGATGTCCAGGGACGACCTGGTCAAGCTGGGCGGCAAGCTGGACGGCGTCGAGCTCGTCGAGTACCCGAACCCGTGGCCGGTCAAGGGGACCCGGGCGGAGAAGCGCGCGGAGCGGGCGGTCGCGTTCTGGTTCGTCCTGTCCGCGCTGGCCGGGCTGGCGTTCATCGGCGTGTTCATCTTCTGGCCGGCCAAGTACGAGGCGCCGCGCTTCGACGGGGTCTTCCAGGCCTACTACTGGTACACCCCGCTGCTCGGGGCCACGCTGGGCCTGGCCATCCTTGCCGTGGGCGTGGGCGTGCTGCTCTACGTCCGGAAGTTCATCCCGCACGAGCTGGCCGTGCAGAACCGGCACGACGGCGGGTCGTCGGAGCTGGACAAGAAGACGATCGTCGCGCACCTGGCCGACTCCGGTGAGCGCAGCACCATCGTCCGGCGCTCGCTGATCACGCGCAGCATCGGCGCCGGGGCCGGGGTGCTGGGTCTGGGCCTCGGGGTGTTCACCCTGGGCGCGCTGCTGCGCAACCCGCACGCCCGCTCGGACAGTGCGGACGGGCTGTGGCACACCGGCTGGCTCAACGAACCGGGCAACGACGAGAAGGTCTTCCTGCGCCGCGACACCGGCGACGCCGAGGAGATCGTGCTGGTCAAGCCGGAGGATCTGGACGCGGGCGCGATGGAGACGGTGTTCCCGTTCCGCGAGTCGGAGCGCGGCGACCACGCCAAGCTCTCCGCGGCGCTGCTGCGCGCCGACAACCCGGTGATGCTGATCCGCCTGCGGCCCGAGGACGGCGCCCGGGTGATCAAGCACAAGGGCCAGGAGGACTTCAACTACGGCGACTTCTACGCCTACACCAAGATCTGCAGCCACCTCGGCTGCCCGACCTCGCTGTTCGAGCAGCGGACCAACCGGATCCTCTGCCCGTGCCACCAGTCGCAGTTCAACGCGCTCGAGTACGCCAAGCCGATCTTCGGCCCGGCCACCCGCAAGCTGGCCCAGCTGCCGATCGACGTCGACCCGGCGACTGGCGTTTTCTATGCGAAGAGTGATTTCATAGAACCGGTGGGACCCGCATTCTGGGAGCGCAAGTCATGAGTGGATTGACCACGCCCACGAAGCCCACCAGCATGGCCAGCCGGCTCGCCGCCGGCACCGGGACGTGGATCGACGAGCGCTACCACCCGGCGGGCGGCCTGCGCAAGCAGCTGAACAAGGTCTTCCCGACGCACTGGTCGTTCCTGCTCGGCGAGATCGCCCTGTACAGCTTCATCGTGCTGCTGCTGTCCGGCACCTACCTCGCGCTGTTCTTCGACCCGTCGATGACCGAGATCACCTACAACGGCGTGTTCCAGAACCTCCGCGGCCTGGAGATGACCCGGGCCTACGAGTCGACCCTGTTCATCACGTTCGACGTGCGCGGCGGCCTGTTCGTGCGCCAGGTGCACCACTGGTCGGCGCTCCTGTTCATGGCCGCGATCGTGGTGCACATGTTCCGGACGTTCTTCACCGGGGCGTTCCGCAAGCCGCGCGAGGTCAACTGGGTCATCGGCGTGCTGCTGTTCGTGCTCGGCGCCACCGAGGGCCTGTTCGGCTACTCCCTGCCGGACGACCTGCTGTCCGGCGCCGGACTGCGCATCACCTCCAGCCTGATCATGTCGATCCCGGTGATCGGCACCTGGTCGCACTGGCTGCTGTTCGGCAGCGAGTTCCCCGGCACGGAGATCATCCCGCGGCTCTACACGCTGCACATTCTGCTGATCCCCGGCCTGATGCTGGCGCTGATCGCCGTGCATGTCGGCCTGGTCTGGTACCAGAAGCACACCCAGTTCCCGGGCCTGCGGCGCAAGGAGACCAACGTCGTCGGCGTGCGGATCATGCCGGTGTTCGCGTTGAAGGCCGGCGGCTTCACCGCGGTTGTGATCGGCGTGACCGCGATTCTCGGCGGGCTGTTCCAGATCAACCCGATCTGGAACTTCGGGCCGTTCAGCGCGGCCGACGTGTCCGCGGGCACGGTGCCGGACTGGTACATGGGCTGGACCGACGGCCTGCTGCGACTGTGGCCGGCCTGGGAGGTCTACCTCGGCAACTACACGATCCCGGCGGCGTTCTTCCCGTTCATGATGGGTCTGCCGATGCTGACCGCGATCGCCGCGGTCTACCCGTGGATCGAGCGACGGTTCACCAAGGACTACGCGCACCACAACCTGCTGCAGCGCCCGCGGGACGTGCCGGTGCGCACCAGCCTCGGCGCCATGGCGATCACCTACTTCATGGTCTCGCTGCTGTCCGCGGCCAACGACGTGCTGGCCGACAAGTTCCACATCTCGCTCAACGCGACCACCTGGATGGGCCGGATCGGCCTGCTCATCCTGCCGCCGATCGCGTACTACCTCACCTACCGCCTGTGCCTCGGCCTGCAGCGCTCCGACCGGGCGGTGCTCGAGCACGGCGTGGAGACCGGCATCATCAAGCGCCTGCCGCACGGCGAGTTCATCGAGATCCACCAGCCGCTCGGTCTGGTCGACGAGCACGGGCACCCGATTCCCTTGGAGTACCAGGGAACCCCGGTGCCGAAGAAGATGAACAAGCTCGGCTCGGCGGGCGCGCCGGTGGCCGGCTCGCTGCTGCGGCCCGATCCGCCCGAGGAGACCGCCGCGCTGGC
>NZ_DASYTH010000234.1:0-35954 GCF_036002505.1 Actinophytocola sp.
CGGCACCCGGGTATGTGCCCAGGCCCGTCTTCTCCTCGACTTCGTGCCGCACGTCCTCCAACACGAGACCAAACGACAGCAGCACGTCCGCGGCGACTCCATCATGTTCCTTGAGGAGTCCTAGGAGAATGTGCTCGGGGCGGACATAGTGGTGTTTGAGGATCCTGGCCTCTTCCTGCGCCAGAAAAACTGACCGCTGCGCGCGGTCGGTGAATCTCTCGAACATGCCTCGCCACCGGTGTCGGAGTTGCCCGCTCCAGTTTGCCATCGATGCCCACGCGGACGGCAGCCCTAGGATGGCGCTGTGACGGTGGCACTGACCCGGGTGGCCGGGTTGCTCGATCCGCCTCGTGAGGAGTCCGGGCTGGACACCTCGAAGGGCTACCTCGACCTGCTCGGGGAGCGGCCGCCGGCGAGGCGCACGCTGGCGCTCGCGGTGATGCGGAGCAGGGTGTTGCCGATCATCTATGAGCGGTGGTGGCGGCCGGCGTTGCGGGTGATCAACAGGTTGGACGCCGCTGGGGAGCAGCGGTTCGCCGGGCGGTTGCTGGATGTCCGTAGTGGACAACTGGTGCTTGATGCGGCGTGCGGGCCGGGGAACTTCACGCGATCGCTCGCGACCGCTGCCGGCGCGGAGGGGTTGGTGGTCGGGTTTGACGAGTCGGCCACGATGCTGGCACGTGCCGTTGCGGAGACCAGCGCGCCGCAGGTCGCCTATGTTCGGGGCGATGCGCGGGAGTTGCCGTTCGGGGATGGGGTGTTCGATGCGGTGGGGTGCTTTCTCGCTCTGCACCTGGTGCCGGAGCCGTTTCGGGCGCTCGGGGAGTTGATCCGGGTGCTGGGGCCGGGCGGGCGGATCGCGGTCTCGGCGCCGTGCCGCCCGCCGGGCAGGCTGCCGAGGCTGCTGGACCGGGTGGTGAACGTGCCGGTGGGGATGCGGATGTTCGGGCGCGACGAGTTCACGGACGTGTTCGAGCGGGCCGGGTTGGAGCGGATCACGCAGAAGGTGACCGGTTTGTACCAGATTGTCGGGGCAGTTCGGCCAGGCTGACCATCCGTCGCGGTTGGCTCGAGGACGGGCGGAGCCGAACCGGTTGATCGGTGACGGGTTGGCGACCATAGCGGACAGAATTCGCCGCGGCGAGTTGTCGCACCGCGCGCACGCACGGCAACGAGCGTCTCTCAAGCCGTTTACGACAGCAGGCATCGAGCCTTCTCCCCGTTGGCGCAGCCGGACGGGAGAGGCAACATGGCCGATGGCGTGTTCGTGGTCGACGACGAGCGGGTGCGGGCGCTGGCCGCGCATCTGGTCGCGGTGAAGCCGTCGCTCCGGATCGAGGACATCGCGGCGTCGTCCTCACTCACCGAGAACCTCGGGTTCGACTCGATGGACCTGGTGCAGCTGGCCGGCCGGATCCGGGACAGCTACCCGGGGTTCGACCTGCGCGCGTGGCTGGCGAACGCGGTGCAGACCCAGGTGGACAGCGTCGGCTCGATGGCCGCGATGCTGGCGGAGGGCAGCGATGTCTAGGCGCGGCATCGACTACCTCGCGCTGGCCCGGGACCTGGCGCCGATGTTCGCCGAGCGGGCGCCTAGGCACGACGAGGAGTCGAGCTTTCCGTACGAGAACCTCGACGAGCTGGTGCGCAGCGGATACACCGCGATGACCGTGCCGGAGGAGTTCGGCGGCGACGGCGCACCGCTGGAGGTGCTGTGCGAGGCGCAGCGGATCCTGGCCGGTGCCTGCGCGTCCACCGCGTTCGCGGTCAACATGCACGTCCACGGCTTGGCCATGATCGCGCGGCTGGGCGGGGACAGCGCGGAGTGGGCCTGTAAAGCCGTACTGGACGGGGCGGTGATCTCCGGCGGGTTCTCCGAGCCGGGCGTCGGCGGCAACTGGTGGCACCCGACGACCAAGGCGGAGAAGGTCGACGGTGGCTACGTGCTCAACGGGCGCAAGGGTTTCTTCACCGGCTACCCGGGCGCGACGCACCTGTTCCTGTCCGCGGCGACCACCGACGACCGGGGCCTGCCGCAGCCGATGGCGTTCCTCATTCCCAAGCCGGAGCGGGGAATCCGGGTCACCGCGGAGTGGGACGCGGCCGGCATGCGGGCCACCGGCAGCCACTCGCTGGCGCTGGAGGACCTGTTCATCGAAGACCGGTGGATGGTCGGCGAGCAGGGCACGCTGCCGCTGCTGTTCATGTCCGGCGTGCACTGGGCCTGGTGCAGTTTCGCCTCCTGCTTCGTCGGGATCGCCCGCGGCGCGCTGGAGCACGTTGTTCGGACCCAGAAAGCGCGGGTCATCTCGGTGATCGGCAAGCCGAACGCGCACCTGCCCGGCATCCAGTTCCGGGTGGCCGAGATGGCCGCGAAGGTGGCCGCCGCGGAGGCGCACCTGGACGCCGCGATCCACGCCGACCACGAGGTTCCGGACCCGCTCGGGCACTACATCGACATGAGCCTGATGAAGTCCGGCGTGACCCGGCTCTCCGCCGAGGCGGTGACCCTGGGCATGCAGGTGCAGGGCGGCTCCGGACTGTCCTCTTCGGACCCGCTGCAGCGGATGTACCGGGACGTGGTGGCCGGCCTGCTGGTGCCGCCGGCGACCGACGTCGTCCTGGAGTGGGCCGGCAAGCAGGCCCTCGACGTGCCGATCTTCGCCGAGCCGCGCTGGGTCGGGTGATCACCATGGAGGGAACTCACGTGTTCGAGCCCATTGCCGAGCTGGCGGCGGTGTTCGACAAGCGCAGCCTGGACGGCCCGGACGCGGTGGCCGACAACTTCGCCGAGCTGCGCGAGATCTGGCCGGCCGAAGCGACCGTGGCGGAGAACGTCGAGCTGCTGCGAGTCGTGGCCGGCGGCTGCGGGCCGACCGCATTCGCCATGGCCGCGGCGCTGACCGAGGACGAGGACACCGGAAACCGGTACACCGCGGCGGTGCTGCTGGGACTGGCGGAGCGGGCCTACCGGCTGGCCATCCAGGCGATCAAGGACCGTGCCTCCATCTCTCCGGATCCCGCTCGGTTGCCGGGAACCCAGTTCGCCGTGGCGAAGATGCGCGCCGCGATCGCCACGATGACCGCGGTGCTGACCCGGCACACCGCGGACGCGCTGGTGCCGCGGTTCTTCATCGCCACCGAGGCGGAGCAGGTGATCTCCATCGCCTACGGCATTGTCGGCGCCTCGGGCAGCGAGGTGAGCACCCGGATCGGCCAGATCTGGAACGACATCAAGGCTTCCGCGCCGCCGTTCAACGCGGACCTGGCCCGCGAGCTGATCGGCAAGGCGGCGCTGGGCATCGACCCGAACGAGACCCCGAGGTGGTTGTAGTGGCAGGCAACGACCGTCACCTGATCGCGCTGGACCCGGCCGCGGCCGAGATCGACAACGAGTACTACCACGCCGTCGGCGACTCCTGGTGGGACGCCGAGAACGGGCCGCTGCGCGCGCTGCACGACATGAACCCGGCGCGGGTGTCCTATTTCGACACCACAGCGCGGGAGATCCACGGCCGCCCGGCCGGTGAGATCACCGTGCTGGACATCGGGTGTGGCGGCGGGCTGGTCTCCGAGGCGCTGGCCAGGCTCGGCTACCGGGTGACCGGCATCGACCTGTCCGCGGAGTCGGTCCGGGTGGCCCAGCGGCACGCGGCTGCCCAGGGCGTGCGGGTCGACTACCGGGTCGGCTCGGCCTACGACCTGCCGGCCGGCGACGGCAGCGTGGACGTCGTGGTGATCTCCGACGTTCTGGAGCACCTGCACGATCTGCCCGCCGCGGTCGCCGAGATCTCCCGGGTGCTGCGGCCCGGCGGGGTGGTCGTGTTCGACACGATCAACCGCACGCTGCGCAGCTACCTGGTGGCGATCCTGATCTCCGAGCGCTGGCTGAAGATCATCCACCCGGGCACGCACAACTGGCGCATGTTCATCCGCCCGTTCGAGCTGCGCGTGGTGCTCGCCCGGCACGGCCTGCGACTGTCCGAAGTGCACGGTCTGGCGCCGGCGGCCAGCCCGCCGCAGCTCGCCGCGGCGCTGCTACGCGGGCAGCGGCTCGGCCAGTTCACGCTCACCCGATCGCCGGCGGTCAGCTACATCGGCCACGCCGTCAAGACAGCCAACTGAGAGAAGAGGGCGCGAGAGATGGTCTGGATCAGGTCCGCCAGCCGGAAGAGCGTCACCATCCGCACCGACCGCGAGCGGTTGCACGCGTTGCTGCTCGACGTGGTCCGCTGCGGCCGGCTGATGCCCGGCGTGGAGAGCATGGAGCAGATCGGCGACGACCTGTACCACTACCGGCTGGCGCAGGTGTCCAACGGCGCCGTGGTGTTCACCCCGGACTACGTGGCCCGGTTCGACACCGCCGACCCCGATGCGATCAGCTGGGAACCCCAGGGCGAGCACAACTTCAAGTCCTGGGGCATGTTCCGGGTCGGCGCCGGCCCGGTGCCCGGCGAGCTCACCCTGGAGATCGACACCCGCGCGGAGGCCGCGGTCGACGTCGCCCCGGTGGTCGTGGTCCTCATCGAACCGTTCGCCAAGAAGGAAAGTGACGAGGTGACCGAGGGCTTCCTCGCCGCGATCCGCGACGAGGTGGAGAACTCTTACGTGGAGACGACGAGATGACGACCGTGCCCGCTCGTATCGTGGCGCTGCAACCCGTTGCCGCTGCCGAGCCGATCTCGCAGCAGGAGCTGTGGGACGGCTTCTACTCCGGTCTCTACTGCGACATCTCGGACGCCGAGAAGCTTTTCCTTGGCACGCAGGTGAAGCAGCGGCGCCTGGCCTGGCCGCCGCAGCCGCACTACGGCGAGAGCTGGCCCGGCATGCACAGCCGGATGCAGGCATGGGAGAAGCACGCGCTGGCCATGGGGCGGGAGTCGGTGGGCAAGGTGCTCACCGAGGTGGATCCCAACGATGTCGGCAGCTACACGTTCGTCAGCTGCACCGGGTACGCCGGGCCGACGCCGGACATGTTGCTGGCCAAGGAGTTCGACCTGCGGCGCAACCTCCGCCGGACGTTCGTCGGGCACATGGGCTGCTACGCGGCGTTCAACGGCCTCAAGGTGGCGCTGGACTCCCTCGCCGCCCGGCCGGACGAGCTGGCGATGGTCACCTGCGCCGAGGTCTGCTCGGTGCACCTGCGCCCCGAGGCCACCAAGGAGCAGGTCGTCGTGACGGGGCTCTTCGGTGACGCCGGTGCCACGCTGGTGCTCGAGGCCGTCGACAATCCGTCCCGTGTGGAGGGTCCGGTGGTGCTCGGCACGCACACCGAGACGCACCCGGAGACCTCGGAGGCCATGACCTGGAAGGTGATGGACGACGCGTTCCGGATGACGCTCTCGCCGTACGTTCCGCTGTACCTGTCCGAGACCATCGAGCCGTTCGTGCACCGGTTGCTGGAGCCGCACGGGTTGCGCGTCGAAGACGTGGCGCACTGGGGCATCCACCCGGGCGGCCCGAAGATCATCGAGTTCGTCGGCGACCGGCTGAACCTGCCCGCCGGCGCGACCCAGCCGTCGCTGGACATTCTTGGCTCCTGGGGCAACTGCTCCTCGCCGACCGTGCTGCTGATCCTCGACCACATCCTCAACGACATCCGGCCGGCCGCGGGGGAGTACGGCGTGATCATGGCCTTCGGGCCCGGCCTGACCATGGAATCCGCCCTGATCCGCTTCTAACTGGAGTGCACACAAATGACCACGGTTGACAAGCCGAGCGTTGAGACCCTGGTTGCCGAGCTGCTCAGCCAGCAGTGGGTGATCGACCTGTTCACCGAGCTCGCCGGGCGGCAGGCGCAATCCCTCGCGGTGTCCGGGCTGGTGCGTGAGCGCGCCGCGTCCAACCACGTGTTCTGGCCGTTCCACGCGCCGCAGTTCCCGCTCGTGGTCGAGGAGGCCTCGGGCTGCCGGATCACCGACATCGACGGGAACACCTACCTCGACTCGCACCTCGGCTTCGGCTCCCAGGCGCTGTTCGGGCACGCCCCCGCGCGCGTCGTCGAGTTCGTCCGCGACCAGCTCGCCATCACCTCCGGAAACGGCTACCTGAACCCGATCGAGCAGAAACTGGTCGACCTGCTCGGCGGTTTCCTGCCGCACGCCGAGAAGTTCGCGTTCCTCAACTCCGGCACGGACGCCACCAACGCAGCGATCCGGCTCACCCGGGCGCACACCGGCAAGCGGCTGGTGGCCAAGTTCGAGGGCGCGCTGCACGGCGTGCACGACATCGCCGCGCACAACACCGCGTTCTGGTACCACGGCCACCCGGTGCAGCCGTTCCCGGAGATCGGCCCGGACGGGATCGCGCCGCTGCCCGCGCTGACCGGCGTGGCGCCGCTGCCGCCGACCGAGCTTCTGGTGCTGCCCAACGACCTCGACGTCGCGATCGCGCTGATCGAGAAGCACCGGGGCGAACTGGCCTGCGTGCTCGGCGAGGCGGTGTCCTCCTCGTTCCCGTACCCCGAGCACACCGTGCCGCTGATCAAGGCCGTCGCCGAGCGGTGCCAGGCGCTGCGGGTGCCGTTCGTGCTGGACGAGGTGCTCACCGGATTCCGTTACGGGCCTTCGGGTGCGGCCGGCTACTTCGGCATCCCGGCCGACCTCTACACCTACGGCAAGGTGGTCACCGGGCTCGGGCTGCCGCTGTCGGTGATCGGCGGCAAGGCGGAGATCCTCGACCACATGCAGACCTCGGGCCTGCCGCTGACCGACCTCGGCCGCAAGACCTGCGTGCAAACCACGCACGCCGGCAACCACCTCTCGCTGGCCGCCTCCTACGCGTCGCTTTCCTTGCTGCAGGAGGCCGGCCCGGCCTACTACGAGCGGACCAGGGCCAAGGTCGGGCGGGTCCGGTCGCGCCTGGCCGACTTCCGCGCCGAGACCGGCATTCCGTTGCGGCTGATGGGCTTCGGCGATTTCATCGGCTCGTTCGGGTTCGTGGCCGAGGAGTCCTACGCCGACTACCGCGAGTTCGCCGAGGCGGTCAACCCCATCGGGCTGTTCTTCCTCACGCTGATGCTGCGCCAGCGCGGCGTCTACACGCTGAGCCTGCCGATGTTCTTCACCGGTGACGCGCACAGCGAGTCCGATGTGGACGAGCTGCTCACCGCGGTCACCGACTCGGCCCTCGAGCTGGACAAGCACGGCTTCCCGTTCGTCCTTCCCTGACCAGAATTGGAATGATCATGACCAGCATGAACGAGCTGATCGCCGACCTGTTCAGCCAGCAGTGGGTGATCGACCTGCTGACCGAGCTCGCCGAGCGGCAGCGCGGATCCCTGGCGTTGACCGAGCAGGTCCGGCCGAACTCGGCCGGCGGCCATGTGTTCATGCCGTTCCACGCGCCGCAGTTCCCGCTGGCCGTGGTGGAGGCGTCCGGCAGCCGGCTCACCGACATCGACGGCAACAGCTACCTCGACGTGCACCTCGGCTTCGGCGGCCAGTCGCTGTTCGGCCACAACCCGCCCGAGGTGGTCGAGTTCGTCAGGTCCCAACTCGGGGTCGTCAACAGCGGCAACGGGTACCTGAACCCGATCGAGCTGAAGCTCGTCGAGGTGCTGCGGGACCTGGTGCCGCACAACGAGAAGTTCGCGTTCCTGAACTCCGGCACGGACGCCACCAACGCGGCGATCCGGCTGGCGCGGGCGCACACCGGGCGGCGGCTGGTGGCCAAGTTCGAGGGGTGCTGGCATGGGGTGCACGACATCGCCGCGCACAACACCTCGTTCCTGGCGCACGGCCACCCCCGGTTGCGCCCGTTCCCCGAGATCAGTCCGGACCGCGGGGTCACTCCGGAGGTCGGGTTCAAGGGCGCGGTGTCCAACGACATCCTGGTGCTGCCGCACGACACCACGCTCGCGCTCGCGCTGATCGAGAAGCACAGAGACGAGCTGGCCTGTGTGCTCGGTGAGGTGGCCAGCCAGTCGGTGCCGTTCACCGAGCACAACGTGCCGCGGATCCTCGAGGTGGCGCACCGCTGCAAGGCGCTCGGCGTGCCGTTCGTGCTGGACGAGGTGCTCACCGGGTTCCGGTTCGGCGCCGCCGGGGCCGCGGCCCGGTTCAACATCCCGACCGATCTGATCTGCTACGGCAAGGTCGTGTCCGGCCTGGGTGTCGGACTGTCCGTTGTGGCCGGTCGGGCCGAGCTGATCGACCGGATGCAGACCACCGGGTTGGGGCTGGGCGACATCGGGCAGAAGACGTTCGTGCAGAACACCCATTCCGGCAACCACCTGGCACTGGCCGCCTCCTACGCGGCGCTGCGGAAGCTGCGGGACGAGGGCGAGCCGTTCTACGACCGGACCCGGGCCAAGGTGCACAGCCTGCAGTCGCGGCTGGCCGAGTTCCGCGAGGAGACCAGCATCCCGTTGCGGCTGCTGGGTTTCGGCGAGTTCTGCGGCACGTTCGGGTTCGTGGCCGAGGATTCCTACGCGGACTACCGGGAGTTCGCCGGGGCGGTGAACGCGCTCGGTTCGGTGATGCTCACCCTGCAGTTGCGCCGCCGCGGCGTCTACACGTTCAGCATGCCGATGTTCTACACCGGTGACGCGCACAGCGATGCCGACATCGACGAGGTGCACACCGCGGTCACCGAGTCGGCCCAGGAGATGGAGAAGCACGGCTTCCCGTTCGTGCTGCCGCCCACCACGTAACCGTTGGAGAACGAGCCATGAACGAGGTTCACCCCGACCGGGTGGATTGGCGGCCGGGAACCACCCCGGCCACCCTGACCACAGCCGGGAACCTGGCCGGCGCGCTGGTGGACCGCGCGCGCCGGGAGCCGTTCGCGGTCGCCTACCACCTGCCGGAGGAGGCGCCCGGCGACGACCGGCTGACCGTCGGCGACCTGTACTGGCGGGCCAACGTGGCCGGCGCGACGCTGGCCCGCGCCGGGGTCGGCGCGGGCGACCGGATCTGCGTGTGCCTGGACACCTCGGCGGCGCTGCTCGCGACGCTTTTCGGCGCCGCGCTGATCGGCGCGGTGCCGACGCTGGTCGAGCCGCCGCTCACCGCCGGGCGCAAGAAGCTGTGGCTGGAGCGGGTGCGGCACATCGTGTCGGTGGTCCGGCCGGCCGCGCTGGTCTGCGACCCGATGCTGCGCGAGGCGGCCGAGGAGGCGTTCGCCGGCACCGGGATCACCGTGGTCTGCCCGCCCTATGACGGCGGCGGCTACGTGCCGAACCCGGTGGTGGACACCGATCCCGAGGCGATGACGCTGATCCAGTTCAGCTCGGGCACCACGTCCGCGGCCAAGGGCGTGGTGCTCAGCCACCGCGGGCTGCTCGCCGCCGCCGACTCGATCGGCCGGGGCGGGCCGTTCCACCGCGAGGACGTGATGCTGAGCTGGCTGCCGCTGCACCACGACATGGGCATGGTCGGCGGCACGCTCACCCCGTTCCTGCTGGACATGACCGCGGTGCTGGTCCCGCCGCTGTCCTTCGCCATGCAGCCGGACCGCTGGCTGCGGCTGATCCACCGGTACCGGGCGGCGATCTCGCCGGCGCCCAACTTCGCCTACCGGCTGATCGCCTCCCGGTCGTCCACAATGGACCTCGATGGTCTGGACCTGACCTCGTGGCGGTCGGCGTACAACGGCGCGGAGGTGGTGGACGCGCCGACGCTGCGGTCGTTCATCACGGCCATGGTCCCGTACGGTTTCCGGCCGGAGTCCCTGCGGCCGTGCTACGGGATGGCGGAGCTGGGCCTGGCCGCGACGTTCGCGCCGGAGGGCACCCTGCCGCGGATCGAGAAGCTGTCCCGCGGGGAGATGCTCGAGCACGGCCGGGCGGTGCGCGCGGACAGCGAGTGGGACGCGCACGAGTACGTGTCCTCCGGCGTGCCGGTGCCCGGGGTGAAGGTGCGGGTGGTCGACGTCGATGGTCTGGACCTCCCCGACGGCTCGGCCGGGCGGATCCTGGTGTCCAGCGACTCCATGATGACCGGCTACTTCGGACTGCCGAACCGGACCGCGGAGGATCTGCGCGAGGGTTGGCTGCACACCGGGGATCTGGGCTTCCTGCTGGACGGTGAGTTGTTCGTCACCGGGCGGGAGAAGGACCTGATCATCATCGCCGGCCGCAACTACCAGCCGCAGCCGTTCGAGATCGCGGCCAGCACGGTGCCGGGGGTGCGGGCCGGCGGGGTCGCGGCGGTCGGCCGGCAGGACGACGTGCGCGGCACCGAGCAGCTCGTGCTCGTGGTGGAGACCAAGCTGTTCGGCGACACCGCGGCGGCCGGGGACCTGCGCGCCGCGGTGGAATGCGCGGTCGCCGACCTCGCCGGGGTCCGCCCGCACGAGGTGATCGTGGTCCAGCCGGGGACCGTGCCGAAGACCCCGTCGGGCAAGATGCAACGTCCGCTGCTGGCCAAGATGCTGGCCATGGGCGCCGTCGGCGGGGCCGCCCCCGAGGCGCGGGCGGGGTGAGCGAAGTGGAGATCACGCTGATCGGCGGCTCGCTGCGGGCCGGCTCGGCCGCCGAGCAGGTCCTCCGGGCCTGCGCGGACCTGGCCCGCCGGCACGGTGCCCGGACCAGCCTGCACACCGCCAGCCAACTCGTGCTTCCACCCTACCTTCCCGATTCCGACGAACGCCCCACCGCCGCGCACCGCCTGCTCGCCGCGGTGCGTTCGGCCGACGGCCTGATCGTCGCCACCCCCACCTACCACGGCGGCATGTCCGGCCTGGTGAAGAACGCGTTGGACCACCTGGAGGATCTGGCCGCCGACACACCGGCCTACTTGGACGGAAAGGTCGTCGGCACGGTCGCCGTCGGCTGGAGCGAGCACGGCGCCGCCACCGCGATCACCGACCTCCGCAACACCGTTCTGTCGCTGCGCGGCTGGACCACCCCCATGGCCGTCACCGTCAACTCCTACAACTCCGGTGTGGACGGCTGGATCCGCACCACACCCCGGCTCATGCGCCGGCTGGAGATCCTCGTCGACCAGGTCCTCGACTTCGCCGCCCAGCGCCGCTCCGCCCGCCTCGCGGCCAGCGCCTGACCGGTTCGCCGCGTGCCATGCTGTGCCGCATGGCGCGCTGGCGGCGGATCGACACCCCGAGGTCGTTCTTCGTCCGGCGTGCGGTCCGGAACACTCCTGCGGACCGGACCGTGCACTGGGTGTCGGTGGAGAATTCGGTGACCGTGCGAGTCCGCCAACCCGGCCTCCCCACTGCACACCGATCAGACCTGGCTCCACAGCGCCAAACAATGGGTCACCGGCAGGTTCACCGAACCCGAAATCGCCTGAGACCCCGACCTCACCGTCCATGTGCTCCGCGGCCAGGCCGGTTGACGGCACGGCGGCCGTAGCGCAGAGCGCGGCGTTCGAGGTGTGGGTTCAGGTCAGGCCGAGAGCGGACCGGTGTCGCCACGCGAGCCGCAAGCAGGCCTTGGCCCCGGGCCGGGTGCTGCCGCCTTCGACATAGTTTCGCAAGGTCATGGGGTTGAACTGCTCTCCCAGGATTACCTTACCCTCGTAGTTGCCTACAATTTTCGTGCCAAATATTTTGTCGAACGTGCCCGCATCGAATATGGCCACGGTTAGTAGTTCCGGCTTCCAGCTCAAAGGATCCAGGCCGAACCCAAGCGCGTACACATCCAGTTGCCCATTGCGCAGCGCCATGTTGAGAGATTGATAAGGTTCGCTGTTGGCGTAGTCGATTTTCCGACCGCCGTCACCCTGGGCGTCCAGATCTCCCAGCAGTTCCTCCGCGTACTCTCTGCATATGTTTCGCCAAAGGCTCAGGTCCTCGCGAATGGCTGTCTGGCTGAGATCCGAGGGCGTGAACTCGCCGGCCGGGATCACGTGGTACAGATCCGATCCGAGCACTACCTTTGCGGTGCGCTTGTGGAGGACGAACGTGGCCGGTCTATTTCCGTTGCGGAGGATCGTGAGAGTCAGGATGCCGAGGCTTGCTACGCGATTGCTCAGGTTGAAGGGATCGCGCAGGTGCTTCCGGTATCTGTTCGAGCCGGAAGACTGCATCTCCTTGTAGGCCAGTACTTCGCTCGTATCCAGGTACCCGAAGTATTTCGACGCCTCGAACGTGAGGTGAACGCCCAAGTCATTAGCGGTCATTTGTAGCGGGCGATATATCACCCCGTTCGTGAAGTGGCTCATTCCGGCGATCCGGGTAACCGCATCGCTATACGTGATAGGGCCGGAAAGGTCAAGCCCTTCCAGAAGCGCATGTGCGGGCACGGTGACGTTGGTGCGGCTATCGTCGCTTGCGCTCTCGCTGACGAACTCCACTTCAATCTCGTCAATGGGGACTGGGTGATCGAAGATCCAACCGGCCCGCGTCAGCATCGGAACGTCGTGGGCTCTCCATGAGGGATCACTGGCTCGCAGGACCCCGTCACTGAGTTCGATCTGGCTCTGGCGTAGTTCAATGAAACGCTTCTTGAATTCTGCCACTTTCGCCTCCACGCCCGCGGCACGGCCCTGTCGGCGGGTGGGAGGTATGGCCACAACGGCAGCCACCAGGGCTGCCGCGGCTATCAGCACCCCGATCTGAACGTCGTTCATGATAACCGCGCACCCCTCGGCCGCCGGTGTCCGTACATGATACGTCGTCACCGGTATCGCTCATGCGCACGATCGGGTTACCCATGTGGCAAAAGTTGGTCTAGTGCCGTGTCTCGAAAGGTTGGCGCGGGTAAATCGCGTCGGCGGCTACGCAAGTGCGCAACACGCTACGCCAACGCGCATCACAGCTAACGCAACGGGAGACCCGACCACCACGCCCCCTGCCGCTAGGTCGGTTTGGTGGCGCGGAGGACGCCGTAGCGCAGGGTGTTGCGCTCGAAGGCCTGGTTCATGCGGGCCATGGCGGACAGGAAGCTGAGAGTGCGGAAGCCCTTGGTGTGGACCAGATTGAGCAGCGCCGCGGGGTTGTGGATGAACGGCTTGACCATCTCGGCGGAGGTCTTCCAGGTGGCGCGCATGTGCTCGGTCCAGTCGGCGGAGTCCACATTGGTCAGCTCGAGCTCGGCGCAGAGCTTCTCGCACTGCTCCAAGGGAATCACGTGGGAGATGGCGAAGTCGCGGTACAGCCGGCGCAGCACCCGGACCTCGCGCGGGGTGAGCGTGCCGGCGCGGCTGCACCAGGTGGCCACGACGAGCGTGCCGCCGGGTTTCAGTACCCGGGCGCACTCCGCGAGGTAGGCGCGCTTGTCCGGCATGACGTCGAAGCTCTCCACGGACCAGACCACGTCGAACGTGCCGTCGGCGTAGTCCGTGGCCGCGGCGTCCCGGACCCGGAACCGGGTGCGGTCGCTGACCCCGGCCGCACCCGCCTTCTCCGTGGCCCGCCGAACCTGGTCGGCGCTCAGCGTGATCCCGTCGACGAAGCAGTCCAGCACCTGGGCCAGCATGATCGCCGAGGCGCCGAGGCCGCAGCCGCTGTCCAGCACCCGGGCGCCGCGCGGCAGGTCGCCGAAGCCGATCAGCTCGATCGTCATGCGCCGGGCGGCCACCTCGCGCGGCACCCCGGGATCGTCGAGATCCCAGTAGCCGCAGTGCATGTGCTCGCCCCACAGCTGCTCGAACAGGCCGCTCAGGTTGTCGTACTGCACGGCGACGGCGCGGTGCAGATCCTCGACCGAGCCTTCGAACGTATGACCGTTGTCCCGTCGTTTCACGTGAATCCCTTATCCCACCGGGGCTTCGGCCGGGGTCACGCCGGGCTCCGCGCGGTGGCCGACCCGCGCCACCCGGCCCCACACCCGGGGCCCGAGCAGGTACAGCGCGGCCGGCATGACCAGCAGCCGCACCACGACCGCGTCCAGGATCACCGCGATGGCCAGGCCCAGACCGAGCTGCTGGACGACGCTGATCTTGGCGGCGAGGAACGACAGGAACACCGCCACCATGATCACCGCCGCGCCGTTGACCAGGCCCGCGGTGCGCCGCATGCCCTCCAGCACGGCCTCGCGGTGGTCGCCGAGCTCGACGAACCGCTCCCGCATCCGGGCGATCATGATCACCATGTAGTCCATGCTCAACCCGAACATGATCGCGAACAGCAGCACCGGGGTGGTGCTGTCGATCCGCTGGCCCAGCGCGTTCTGGCTGATCAGCGTGAGCAGGCCGACGCTGGCCGCGACCACCATGGCGTTCAGGAACAGCGCCAGCAGCGGCAGCCGCCAGGACCGGAACGCCCGGGCCAGCAGCCCCAGCGTGATCAACGCGACCGCGCCGAGGATCGCCGGCAGCGCCGTGACCAGCGCGTCGTCGTAGTCGACGCCGTGTGCGGTGGCGCCGGTGACCTGCACCTGTGCTCCGCCCAGCCGGTCCCGCAGGTTGCGCACCAGGTCGTGGGTGGCGTCGCTGTCCGGACCCCCGGCCGGCACCACCACCACGCGGCTCAGCAGCCTCCCCGAATCCGAGGCCCAGAGCGAGTTGAACGCGGCTCGCGCCTCCTCCGGCAGCACCCCGGTGTTTCCGTTGATCGCGGCGTCCAGCGCATCGTCGGGCAGGCCGAGGGAGGCCACCGACTGCGTGGAATGCGTCTGCGGCTGGGACTTCGCCGTCGACTCCACGGACCGGACGTCGCGCAGCAGGTCGGCCGCGGTCGACGAGCTGACGATCACCTGCAGCGGGAACAGGTCCCGCGAGCTCAGATCGGCCTGCAACCGCTCGACGCCCTGCCGGGCGTCCGAATCGGACGGCAGGATCGTCGCGCTGGCAACGGGACCCTGCAGGCGGATGAGGCCCATGGGGATGGCCAGCAATCCGAACAGCGCCACCAGGATCAGCAGCAGCGGCAGCGGCCGCCGGTGCACCACAGCCAGAATCCCCGGCACGGGACGGGTTTCCTTGCGTGCCCGCGGCTTCAACGACGCCCAGTTGATCCGGCGGCCGAGCAGCCGCAGGATGGCCGGCAGCAGCGTCATGGACATCGCCATGGCGAGCACCGTGACCACGATGCCGGCGAACGCGATGCTGGAGAACACCATCATCCGCGGGATGAGCAGCGCCAGCAGCGCGGCCACCACGGCGAGGCCGCTGAACTGCACGCTGCGCCCGGCCGTGCGCATCGCCGTCTGGAGCGCCGGCTCATAGTCCATGCCGGCGGCCAGCTCGTCCCGGTAGCGCTTGATGATGAACAGCGAGTAGTCCACCGCGACAGCCAGGCCGATGATCGACACCGCGTTCGTGTAGAGCGTCGAGACGTCGGTCAGCTTGGTGATCAGGAAGCCCACGGCGCTGGCCGTCACCAGCGCGAACCCGGCCAGCACCAGCGGAATCAGCATGGCCACGACCGAGCGGAACACCAGGAACAGCACGATCAGCAGCAGCGGGAACGCGATCATCTCCGCGGTGCTGGCATCCTTTTCGGACTGGCCGTTGAGGTCGTGGTCGAGCGCGGCCGCGCCGGTCACGTGCACCTGGACGCCCAGCCGGGCAAGCGGATCCCGGAGCCGGTCGCGCAGGCCTCCGGTCAGGTTCTGCACCGTGGTGTCGTCGGCGTCGAACCCGAGCTGCAGGAACGTGGTGTGCCGGTTCGGCGACAGCCAGCGCGGCTCGGTCCGGTAGTCCAGCACCGTGGACACGTGCGGGGTCGCCTTCGCCACCCCGGCCGCCGTGTCCACCGCGCCGCTGACGTCGCCACCAGGGTTGTGCAGCACCACCTGCAGCGTCTGTCGCGGCTCGTGGAACGCCCGCTGCAGGGTCTGCTGGCCCCGGGTGTCCTCACCGCGCGGGTTCTCGAAGCCGCCGGACTTCAGCGCGCCGGTGAGCTGCATCATCAGCGGCACACAGATCGCGGCCAGCACGACCCACACGGCGACGGTCAGGCGCGGCCTGCCGATCGCGAAACGGGTGACGGGGTTCATCGGGCGGCTCCCCAAAACGGCTCAAAACCGGCACTCTCGCCCAATATTTCTACTCGCCCGGCCTCGAATCTGACTCGAGCTCGGGGTGCGATGAATGCGTCTTTCCTCGCACCCAGCGCGAGGAAAGACGCATTCACCGCCGTCCTACCGCACGTCCACGATCGTGTGCATGCCGCGCGCCGCGCCGGAGGCACCGGTGGTGCGATCGCCCACAAAGGACAGCAGCACGTACCGGCCCGGCGCCAGATCCACGTGCAGCACCTGGGAGTAGCCGCTGAACGCGGGGAGTGCGCCCTGCGGGCCACCGATGAACGGCGGCGCCGCCTGACCGGCGAAGAACTTCGTGATGTCCTCGTCGGTCGTGCCCGGGCGCACCGGCAGGAACAGCGAGTCGGCCATCTGGCTGGTCCGGTTGATGATCAGCAGCTTGCTGTGCGGCGCGATCGCCTGTGGGGCAAGGAATCGCGGCGCGCCCTCGGCGTTCTCGTACTGCACGACCACGTGGTCCGGCCACGGGATCGCGGTGGACCGCCGGCCCTGCACGGTGATCTGCTGGTAGGCGGCGGCCGGCCCGGCCAGCGAGCGGTAGTCGACCAGGTAGTAGGTGCCCGGGTTGAGCCAGACGCTGAACGACTGTGCGGCCCGCGACTGCAGCACCACCCCGCCGAGCAGCACCGAGTCCCGGTACACCACCGCGCCGGCCTGCTTCTTGGCCTCCAGGTCGTTGTTGAACAGCACCGTGGCCAGGTTCTGCAGCAGCACGTTCAGCTCGGCCCCGGGCTGCAGCCGGACCAGGCCGACCTCACGCCCGGCCTGGTCCGAAGTGGACACCTGGAACGTGGCGACGCCCGGCCGCAGGCTGGCCGCACCCGGCGCGGCCAGCCCGTCCGGGTTGGCCGTCACCGGCACCACCTGGGCGCGGGTCACGGTCGCGCTCGCCGGCACGGCCACCAGGGCAGCCGTCGCGGCCAGGGCGGCCGCCACCGCCAGCGTTCGGAAGACGGGCTTGGTCATGCATGGCCTCCTGTTTCAGTCGTAGTACTCGGGGGCACGGCGGAGCGTGTCCCACTGCACGCCGTCGTGGCCGCGCACGATCAGGGCGTTCTCCCGGCGGGCCAGGTCGACCAGCTTCCGGGTGCTGGCCCGGACCCCGTCGGGGTCGAGGTCGTAGTTGGTCATCGGCCGGTTCTCCGGATCCAGCGCCTTCTCCTGGGTGATCGTGTCGATGGCCAGCAGCACCGGGCCGGTGCGGGGCAGCCGCACCAGCACCGACTGGTGGCCGAGGATGTGCCCGCTGGTCTCGATCAGCTCGATGCCGGGCAGCAGCTCCGCGTCACCGTCCACCGTGCGGTACTTCAGGTGCGGCTGGTCCCAGTGCGGTTTGGCGACCCGCAGCCGCGGCACGCTGTCCGCCTGCGCCAGCTCCCAGTGGCTGCGCTGGATCACGAACTCGGCCTCGGTGAACAGGTCGTGGTTGCCGGCGTGGTCGGGATCCAGGTGGGTGCAGATGACGTAGTGGATGTCCGAGGGGATGAGGTCCAGTGCCGCCAGCTGGTCGACCACGCCCTGGCCGGGAGGGAGCTCGAACATGCCGGGCGGTGCCTCGGCCGGGAAACCCGTGTCCACCAGCACGTTCGTGCCGTCGTCGGTGCGGATCAGGTAGCCCTGCACCGGAAGCCGGCCGTTGGGAGCCCAGTCGTGCCGGATGTTGCCGAGCTCGAGCAGGTAAAGCCGCATCGTCAGGTCGCCTCCGTCGAATGGGCACGGGAGTTCTGCGGCGAAATGGTGGGTCCGCGCACTCGAGAACCCGTCGAAGCCGGGTCCGGGGAACGGGTTTCCGTCAGCGGTTCTGGCTATCGTGGCGGCGGTGACCGGGAGGTGTCACTCGATCACGGGAGGGAGCCGGACTTGCTGTCTCGACGGAGGTTTCTGGGCGCGGTGGGGAGTACGGGGCTGGTCGTCGCGGCAGGCTGTGACGAGAATGCCGCCGGGCGGCCGGGCTCGAGTGGTTTTCCCGGTGGCGCGCAGCAGAAGGGGGAGCGCCTGCAGCCCGGCTCGGCCGCGGCGCCACAACCGTTCACCCAGCCGTTGAGAATTCCACCGGTGATCCAGCCGGTGCGCACGGAAAACGGCACCGACTATTACCAGGTCACGACGCGGGTGGCACAGGCGGAGATCCTGCCCGGCACCCGTACCGAGATCTGGGGCTACAACGGCATCTTCCCCGGCCCGACGTTCGACGTGCGGCGCGGCCGGCGGATCGTGGTCAGCACGCGCAACGAGCTGCCCACGCCGACCGTCACCCATCTGCATGGCGGGCGCACCCCACCGGAGCACGACGGCTACCCGATGGACTACATCCTGCCGGTCGGCGGCTGGTCCTCCGCCGCGCATGACGCGCACACGGGCAGCGTCTCGCCGGGCACCCGGGACTACGCGTATCCGCTGGACCAGCGCGCGGCCACGATGTGGTACCACGACCACCGGATGGATTTCACCGGTCCGCAGGTGTGGCGCGGCCTCGCCGGAATGATGCTGCTCCGGGACGACGAGGAGGACGCGCTGCCGCTGCCGCACGGCGACCGCGAGGTCCCGTTGATGATCACGGACCGGACGTTCAACGAGGACGGGTCGTTCATGTACCCGTCCATCGACCCGACGCTGCGCGACACCCCCGGTGTCACCGGTCCCTACCACGGCGGCGTCCTCGGTGACACGATCCTGGTCAACGGCGTGCCCTGGCCGTTCCTCGAGGTGGAGGCCGCCCGCTACCGGCTGCGTTTCCTCAACGCCTCCAACTCCCGCCAGTACCGCCTGGAGCTCGACCCCCGCCCGAACGGGGTGGCCCCGTTCATCCAGATCGGCAGCGACGGCGGCCTGCTGGATGCGCCCCGCAACCTGGACCGCATCGACATCGCCCCGGCCGAGCGCTTCGACGTCATCGTGGACTTCTCGAAATACAGCGTCGGTACCCGCATCGTCCTGCGCCACACCGGCGGCACCGGCAACGTCGGCCAGGTGATGCAGTTCCGCGTCGCCCGCACCGCGTCTGACGACTCCGCCATCCCCTCGCGACTGTCCACGATTCCGCGGCTCACCCCACCCACCTCCGAACCCACCCGCCAATTCGCCTTCCAGCAGGGCCCCGAAGGCGGCAAAATGGTCTGGCGCGTGAACTCCCGCAGCTTCAACCCCGACTTCATCCACGCCGACGTACGGTTGGGCGTCACCGAAATGTGGCAGCTCGTGACGGACGCCCAACATCCCGTCCACGTCCATCTCTCGCCCTTCCAGATCCACCAACGCATCGGCCAGAGCCTGGCGCCCACGGACGGTGGTTGGAAGGACACGATCCGCCTGGAGCCCAACAAGGTCGCCCGGATTCTGGTGAGGTTCGACGGCTACCCCGGCAAGTACGTCTTCCACTGCCACAACCTCGAACACGAGGACATGCGCATGATGGCCAACTTCACGGTGCGCTGACCACCCGAAGAAAACCCGAAGAAACACCCGCAGGATGGGCGCATCTTTCGCGTGCCCGGACGCTCTGGTGCCCGGGTGCGGATAAGGCACAGGTGCACCTGGTCTGGCACAACCGTGTGTTCTCCGAGCTGCTGACGCCGCCCGGGACAAGGCTGTATCTGCGAGCCGTCACCGTCTTCGATAGTTCCGGTTCACTTCGGGTCATCGTCTGGCCGGCGAACGCGCCGGTACCTACCGGATCACGGCCAATGGGCGGGCCGCCAACATCGACGACGCCGGCCGGGTGGTGACCCGGGACGGTCTCATCGTGTCGCCGGACGGCACCACCACACCGCTGGCCGGATACGGAAACCTGGAAATCCAGCGCTTCCGGGGAGGGCGCATCATCGGCGTGTCGTCGTTGGTTGACCAGAAGCAGAAGCTCATCGAATGGGATCTGGCCGGCCACGAGGTGCGCCGGACGTCCGGGAACACGGCGGTGGGTGTGAACGCCAACGGCCTTCTCTTGGCGTGGTACTTCAACGCCCACATGAACAGCACGCTCGGCACGTGGCAGAACGGGGTCTTCCTCAGCGACGTGGGCGACACCCACAACATCGCCACGGTGACCGACAGCAATGAGCTCGCCGGCGTCCGTATCCCGGACGACCCCGAGGCACGGCTGGCGCCAGCGACCTGGTCCGGCTGCCCGTGACGGCCGCTCAGCCCTTGAGCCGGATCGGGAGGTCGACGAGGCCGCGGATGACGAGGTTGTCGCGGTAGCGGAGGTCTGCTTCGTCGATGGCGAGCTCGAGGTGGGGGGCGCGGCGGACAAGGGTGGTGAAGGCGATGCGGCCCTCCAACCGTGCCAGGGGGGCGCCGAGGCAGAAGTGGATCCCGCCGTCGAAGGCGACGTGCTTGTTGTCCTCGCGGGTGAGGTCGAGGTCGTCGGGGTTGTGGAAGGCGGCGGGGTCGCGGTTGGCGGCGCCGCGCATGAGGACGACCTGCTCACCCTGGCGGATCAGGTGGCCGTCCAGTTCCACGTCTTCGAGCGCGGTGCGGCGGGTCATCTGGGTGGGCGGGTCGAAGCGGAGCAGCTCCTCGACGGCGGACGCGGCGATGGCGGGGTTTTCGCGGAACTTCTCGAGCTGGTGGGGATTCCTGGTCAGGGCCAGGGTTCCGTTGCCGATGAGGTCCATTGTGGTCTCGTGGCCGGCGACGTAGAGCAGGATGCAGGTGGTGAGCAGCTCGCCTTCGGAGAGGGCGGAGCCGCTTTCCCGGACGGCGGCGAGGCCGGAGAGCAGGTCCTCGCGGGGGTGTTCGCGGCGCTGCGCCAGCAGACCGCGGAAGTACTCGTCGAAGTCCGCGAAGGCCTTGGCGCGGATCTTCATCTCTTCCGGCGTGTGCTGGAAGTCGGGGTCGACGCCGCGGGCCACCACATGGGAGAGCTCCTTGACGGAGTCCATGTCCTCGCGCGGGACGCCGAGCAGCTCGCTGATCACCATGACCGGGACGGAGTAGGCGAACGCGTCCATCAGGTCGACGGTGTCCCGCTCGAGTGCGATGTCCAGCAGACCGTCCACAATGGCCTGGATGCGGGGTTCGAGGCGGTCGACCATGCGTGGGGTGAACGCCTTGTTCACCAGGGAGCGCAGCCGGGTGTGCTCGGGCGGGTCGAGCATGATGAACGGGCGGCTGCGGCCTTCGACCGGCCGGCGGAAGTTGTTCTGCTGCAGCAGGTGCGTACCGTGGCCGAAGCGCTTGTCGCGGAACACCGCGGTGACGTCGGCATGCCGGCTGATCAGCCAGTGGCCCAACGGGTTGCGGTAGATCGGTGCCTGCTCGCGCAGCCGGCGGAGGTACGGGTACGGGTTGGCCCGGTGCGCCTTGTCGAACGGGTCGAAGTCGAGCACCGGGGTCGCGGTCTCCGTCACGGAAGTCTCCTCGGTTCAGCTGGTGGCTATGGCGGTTGCGTTGACGATCAGGGCGAGCAGGGCGAGGGCGGTGCGCAGGTGGTGCCAGCGCCGCCAGAGCGGGCGCGGGTCGTCGAACCGCTCCGGCATGTCGTCCGGGTCCAGCGTCCGCATCACCTTGTTGATCGGCACGTTGGCGAAGTGCGACACCACCGAGACCCCGGCCAGCAACACCGCGGCGACGGCGAAGAGCGCGGCCCTGGTCGCGGTGAACGCCAGCACGGTGTCCAGCACGGTCGAGCCGAGCACGATCGCCGGCATCGTGGGATCCCAGTTCCGGCCCAGCAACTTGTGCGCGTAGATGTACCGCCCGGGTGGCATCGCGATCAGCGCCGGCAGCGTGGAGAGCGCCACCGCGAACAGGACGCCGGCCACCGTCCCGCTGCCGAGCAGCACCGCGACCTCGAGCATTGTGTCCATCGTGGTCACTTCCCGGCCGCGCCGGCCACCACGCCGAGCGCGGAGATGCAGCGCATCGTGCTGTCGCCGAACGTCTTCACGAAGCCGTCCACGGTCGCGGTGTCCCGGGGCTTGGACAGGTACGGCACGATCTTCTGCTCGAACGCCTTGACGCCGGGCTGCTCGGCCATGTACCGCGCCACGGCCTCCAGGTCACCCTCGTAGGAGATGATCCGGACCATGGTGCTGTCCTTGATGAACACCGCCGTACCCAGGATCCTGGCGACCTCGGAGCCGTCGCCGGCGTGCACGTTGGGCGACGCCGGACGCTTGTAGTTCTGGAATATCTCGGCGATCTCGGCTTCGTAGCCGGGTTTGATGTTGTACGTGATGGCCGTGATCTGCATGGGGAGTCCCTCCTCGGGTCACACCGCGTAGGCCGTGTCCGGCACATCGGTGATGAACATGTAGCCGGGGGAGTGCGTGATGGCGAACTCGAGCCTCGAGGCCATCAGCGCGGCCTGGGTGGTGACGCCGCAGGCCCAGAACACCGGGATGTCGTCGCCCACCTTGACCGCGTCACCGAAGTCCGGTTTGGACAGATCCTGGATGCCCAGCGCGGCCGGGTCGCCGACGTGCACCGGGCCGCCGTGCACGGACGGGTACCGCGCGGTGATCTGGATCGCGGTGGCCACCAGATCCGGTGGGATCGGCCGCATGCCGACGACCAGCGGGCCGGAGAACCTTCCGGCCGGGCGGCACGGGCGGTTCACCATGAACATCGGGTCGGTGACGCCCTCCTCGTGATGCCGCAGCGGAACCCCGGCGTCCAGCAGCGCGCGCTCGAAGGTGTAGCTGCACCCGATCAGGAACGTGACCAGGTCGTCGCGCCAGTACGGCCGGGCGTCGGTGACCTCGTCGACCATGACCCCGTCGCGCCAGATGAAGTACGCGGGCAGGTCGGTGCTGACGTCGGCGCCCTCGGCGAGCGCGGTGGTGGTGGAGCCCGGATCGGTGACGTCGAGGACCGGGCACGCCTTCGGGTTGCGCTGGGCGAACAGGAGCAGGTCGTAGGCGTGCTCCTGAGGCACCGCGATGAGATTGGTCTGGGTGTACCGGCTGGCCCAGTCGACCGTGGGCACCCGCAGCCCTTCGCGGAACCGGGCCCGCGCCTGTGCGCCGGTCAGTGACTCGGTGGACACGTTGCTCCTCAGTCTATAATGGATAGTCGACGGTCGAGCGTGGTGAGTAGTTCGGTTCCGCTTTCCCGGACCACGAACGGGTCCTCGACCATGGCCGCGCCGAAGCCGAACTCGTAGTACGGCGTCTCGAAGTTGACCACCGTGCCGGCCTCGAGCTGGTCGTCGCCGTGCGGCGTGATGAGAACCCGGTCGTACACCTCGACCCCGATGCCGTGCCCGACGTGGTTGCGCCGGTAGTGTGGGATCCCGGCCGCGCGCACCGCCTCCACGGTGATGTCGAACAGCTCCTTGCCGGTCATCCCCGGCTTCGCCGCGGCCAGTGCCGCGTCTTCACCGGCGAGCACGGCGTTGTAGTAGGTGGTGAGCTTCTCGGACGGTGGACCGAAGCTGAACACCCGGCCGAGGTCGGCCCAGTAGCCCTCGTACACGATGCCCACGTCGAACCAGATCGCCTCGCCGCGGCGCAGCGGCTCGGTGGTCGGCCGGGTCTGCCCGCCGGCTGCCGCGGCGCCGAACTTGATCAGGCTGAACTTGGGCCGGCCGCCCTCGCCGACGACCGAGCGCTCGAACTCGCGCACCAGGTCCACCTCGGTGACTCCGGGCGCCGCGATCGCGACCGCGGCCTGGATGGCCCGCTCGGTGACCGCCGCCGTGGCCGCGAGCCGGCGCAGCTCCGCCTCGGTCTTCACCTTCCTGGTGTACCGGAACACGTCCGCGCCCGCCCGGAAGTCCGTGCCCGGCAACGACTCCTGGAGCGTGTCGAGCAGGCCCGGCAGCGCGCCGTCCTCGTCCACCCCGACCCGCCCGGTGGCCAGGCCCGCCCGGCGGAGCGTCTCCACCAGCGTGTCCGCCGGGGTGGCCGGGTTCGGATCGTGGTCCATGATCCGGCGTAGGCGTTCGTCCTGATCGGACAGTTTGGCAACGCCTTCGTACTCCCGGAAGAACGTGCCGAATCCGAGGGCACCGTCGAGGTCCACGGCCGCGTCCCGGATCTGGTCGAGGTCGCACCGCGAGCTGACGAAGTGCGGGTGCGCCAACCGGTCCCGGGTCACCACCGCGTAGCACTGCCCGGAGTACGGGAAGATCTCCAGCGAGACGCTCGCGATTCCGGTGAGGTAGTACACGTTCTCCGCGGTGGTGGCCACCAGTCCGTCCAGGCCGAGCTCGTCCATCCGTGCGCCGAGGCGCTCCAGGTTGGCGGACATCAGGCGCTCTTGCGCAGCTCGCGGGCCTCCGGCGTGTGCGCGAGCAGCACCGTGGCGTACTCCGGATCCCGCGCCGCGGCCAGCAGGCCCTCCACAGTGAACAGGTCGCGCTCCTTCATCTGTACCAGGATGCCACGCTCGTCCAGCCAGTCGTCCTCAAAGGACTCGCCGAGGTAGTTCACACCCGTGTCCGGTGCCACGGCGACGATCCGGCTGTTCGGGTGGAGGCTGGCGTAGTGCAGCGCGCCGAACACCGCCGCGCCCGAGGACTCGCCGAGCAGCAGGCCCTCGGCCCGGGCCAGCAGCCGGGTGGTGGCGAACCCCTCCGGGTCGGTCACCGGGTGCACCTTGTCGACCAGGTGCGCGTGCAGGTTCCCCGGCGGGAACGCGATGCCGAGGCCGCGCATCTCCCAGGGCTGGTAAGGGAAACCAAACGCGGCCGAGCCGACCACGTCCACGCCGACCGTGGTGATCCGGGGAAGCTCGCGCTTGAGCGTCGCGGACAGCCCGCTGATGTGCCCGCCGGTGCCGACCGCGACGATCAGCACGTCCAGGTCCGGCACCTCGTCGAGCAGCTCGTACGCGGTCTGCTCGGCGTGGATGCGCGGGTTGTCCGGGTTGTTGTACTGGTCCGGCCAGAACGCGTCGGGGTGTTTCTCCAGCAACTCCTTGACCTTCACCAGCCGGGGCAGCTGGTAGCCGAGCTCGTCGGGCTTGCGCACCACGTGCACCTCGGCGCCGAGCGCGGTGACGTAGTTCAGGAACGAGCCCGCCGCCTTGGGGTCGGTCACCAGGATCACCTGGTAGCCACGGGCGGCGCCGATCAGGGCGAGCGCCTTGCCCAGATTTCCGGACGTGGACTCGATGATCGTGCCGCCGGGCTTGAGCCGGCCGTCCCGCTCCGCCCGGGTGATCATCGACAGCGCGGCCCGGTCCTTGACGCTCCCGCCGGGGTTGTGCCCTTCCAGCTTGACGAGGATCTCCGAGCCGTTGCCGGCGGTCAGGTGGCGCAGCCGGACCAGCGGGGTGCGCCCGACCGTGTCCGCAATGCTGTCGCAAATCATCGCTTACCCCTCTGTGTGCTAAATGGACAGTCGGACGCGGTACTGGTCGAGCCAGAGGTTGAGCTGGAGGGTGAGCTCGACGTCCGCGCGGGCCAGCCGGTCCTGCACCAGCCGGTCCGGGTTGCCGGCGAGCTCCGTTGCCGCCTGGAGATCGATGAGCTGGCGCACCGGTGCCTGCGGGTCGGCCAGAATCGCCTTGAACTCCTCGCTCAGGCGTTGCGCGTAGCCGGGGTCCTTGCTCACCGGGGTCGCGCTCTGCTTGCGTTTGAGCACCGACTCCGGCAGCAGGTCGGCGACTGCGGCCCGGAGCAGGCCCTTCTCCTGCCCGCCGTGCGCGTGCCACTCGCCGGGGATGTTGTAGGCGTACTGGTGCAGAGCCCAGTGGTTGAGCGGGGAGGTGGACTGCAGGCCGGCCGCGGCGAACACGCCGGAGTCCAGTTTGAACAGGGTGAGCACCAGGTAGGCGACCGCGCGCACCTGCCGCTCCCACTCGTTCTCCTCGGGCAGGTACTCGATCTCCGCCGTGACGGTGGCGTACAGGTCTTTGTAGTAGGTCTGGAAGTCGAGGGTGTTGAGGACGTCCTGGTCGAGCAGGCCGGTGCCGAAGCCGTTCTTCGCGCCGAACCGTTGCGCCATCGCGATCCACGGGAACGTGCCGGAGCCGACCAGGCCCTTGTCGTTGGACCACCGGGCACCGCGGAAGATCTGGTCGCCGGCGCCGCCACCGAACACGATCTTGCCGCCCTGCGCGGCCAGGTGCTGGATGAACAGGTGCTGGCTCGCCTCCATGTCGTAGATGCGCGTCGGGTAGTCCTTGGCCCTCAGGATCCCTTGGCGCACCACGGGGTCGAGCAGATCGGTGGCGTCGATGCTGATCAGGTTGTGGCGCGAGCCGGTGAACTCGGCGACCTGCCGGGCGTACGGCGCGTCCTTGGTGTCGCGCATGACGTCGGCCTCGAACTCGCTGTTGACGAAGTCGACCGTGTATGTCCTCAGTGGATCGTGACCGCGCCGCTTCAGCTCGGCCGCGGTGAGCCCGGCGACCGCGGAGGAGTCCATGCCGCCGGAGAGCGTGGCGATCAGCGTGGCGGTGTCCTGCGGCAGCGTCTGCGCGACGCTCTCCTCGAGCATCGAGCGGATGGTGGCGATCGTGGTGTCCAGGTCGTCGGTGTGCGGCCGGGTTTCCAGCTTCCAGTACCGTCGCTTGGACCAGCCTGCGCGGTTGAACCGGGCGATCTCCGCGCCGTTGAGCTGGGAGAAGCCGGAGAACAGCGCGCCCGGCATGAGCGCGTGCGAGATCGCCTCACGCAGGCCGGCAGCGTCCACTGTGGAGTCGACTTCGGGGTGTGCCAGCAGGGTTTTCCGCTCCGAGGCGAACACCAGCCCGCCGGGCACGTGCGTGTAGAACAGCGGCTGGCCGCCGAGCCGGTCCTTGGCCAGGAACAGCTCCTCGTTGCGGCCGTCCCAGATGGTGATGGCGAACGAGCCGCCCAGCCACGGCACGAACTCCTCGCGCCATTGCAGGTACGCCCGGGTGATCACCTCGGCGGCGCCGGCCTCCGGGGCGACCGCGCGCCCGGCCGTCTTGAGCCGTTCGCGGAGCTCCGGGATGTTCGCCGGCGCCCCGGTCACGCACGTGGCCACCGGCTCCCCGCCCGCGGTCGTGACGAAGGGCTGTCCCGCCGCGCTCGGCTCCGTCGCCAGCGTGCGGAAACCCAGCGCGGCCCGCGGCGACACCCACACGGCCTCCCGGTCCGGCCCGCGCTGCGCCAGCGTCCCGGTCAGCGCGGTCATGATCGGCCGCTCCCTCACCAGATCCCGCGAGAAGTCAATCCAGCCAACAACGCCCGACATAGGACACCCTTTCAGCGCCAAGGTCCGTTCGTGCCCCCACAGGCTCGCCAGCCCCCCTCAAGACCCCCTCGAGACCCCGGCAAGCCCAGGACCGCGAGTTCGACATTCCAGCAACTGAGTTCGACGCTCGGGCAAGCGAGTCGTACGCTCCGGCAACCGAACTAACGTGCTCCGCCGTCAGGGGCGAGGGGTGGGGTGTTTGGGGAGGAAGCGGGTGAGGAGGGCGGCTACGACGAGGTAGCAGAGGATCTGGACCGCGACGGTGACGGCGGTGGCGGAGGTGAAGGCGGCGTGGGCGTGGTCGGCCAACATCGTTGCCGCGGTGGGGTTGGGGGCGCAGTGGTCGAGGACGGCCTGGGTGCCTTCGGTGAGGGGGGTGGTGGCAAGGCAGGGTCCCAGGCGCGCCGGGCTGGCGAGGGTGGTGAGGAGGCCGAAGAAGAGGGCGCCGATGGTGGCGACGCCGAGAGCGCTGCCGACCTGGGCCAGCGTGCCGAAGACGCCGGAGGCGGAGCCGACGTCTTCGGCGGGGACGTCGGTCAGGGTCAGGTTGTAGAGGGGCGGGCTGAGCAGGCCCATGCCGATCCCGACGAGTGCGAGGCAGGCGGCGACGGCGGAGGCCGCGAGGGTTGAGCCTTGGACCAGCAGGACGGCGAGGAGCAGGGCCATGCCGAGGGCCATGAGCAGCGCGCCGGTGACGAGCATGGGGCGGCCGACCTTGCGCGCCAGCGGAACCGAGGCGCCGGAGGCGGCGCCGGCGGCCAGGGCGAAGGAGGCCATGGTGATGCCGATCTCGGCGGGGCCGTAGCCGAGGCCGGACTGCATGTACATCACGAAAACCAGGAAGAACGCCGCGACGGCGCCCATCACCAGGAAGTTGGCCGCGGAGCCGGCCACGAAGGCGCGGACCCGGAACAGGGACACGGCGATCAGCGGGAAGTCGCCGGAACGCTGCCGGCGCATGGTCAGGATCAGCACCGGGACCGAGCCGGCCAGCAGCCCGAAAGTCCACAGTGGCCAGCCGAGGTCGCGGCCCTGGACCAGGGGGAAGATCAGCATCAGCAAACCCAGCGAGGCCAGCGCCACGCTGCCCAGGTCCAGGCGGACGCGGCCGAGCACGGTGTCGTTGCGGGGCAACCAACGCACGCCGGCTAGCACCGTGAACAGCCCGACCGGCACGTTCAGCAGGAAGATGGAGCGCCAGCCGAGGCCGGCGATGTCGGCCTGGACCAGCAGGCCACCGATGACCGGGCCGCTGACCGTGGCGACCGCGATCACGCCGGCCTGCGCGCCCAGCGCGGCGATCCGGCGCGCGGCCGGGAACAGCAGCATGATCACCGGGAGTACCTGGGGGGACATGGCCGCGGCGGAGGCGCCCTGCAGGATCCGGCCGGTGATCAGCACGCTCGGATCCGAGGCCACCGCACACAGGACCGACGCCACCGTGAACCCGAAGGAACCCGCCAGCACCATCCAGCGCCGGCCGATGGCGTCGCCGAGCCGGCCCGAGGTGATCAGCAGCAGCGCGAACGGGAGCGTGTACCCGGCCAGCATCCATTGCGCCGCAGCGGCTGAAGCGTGCAGATCGTCCCGAATGGACGGTACGGCGACCGTGATCACCATGAGGTCGAAGATGTGCAGGAAGCTGCCGGCGAGCACGGCGGCCAGGGCCAGCCAGGGCCGCCGCGCGACGATCGTGGGAGCTGACTCGACACGCGGCGGCCGAACCGGGGTAGTCGTCACGCCATCACCTCGCAAGCTCGGTGATTGGCTGCCCCGTGTTGAATTGTTCGCTCGCAAGCTCGCTCAATCCATCACCTCGCGAGCTCGGTGATGGTGAACCCGCCGCCTCGTTCCTCGGCGGCGGGGCAGTGTTGAATTGTTCGCTCGCAAGCTCGCTCACGACTTCCTCCTCGCCCCGCCGGGCGAGGCGGGTTACTCCGGTTGGTTGGGGGTGCCCTTGCCGGCCACGAACGGCGTGGTGTAGCCCTCGTAGGCCAGGTGCATGACCATTCCTATCTCGGCGTGGTCGAGGTTGTGGCAATGATCCATCCAGATCCCCGGGTTGTCCGCGCGGAACGCGATCGTCCACGTCTCGCCCGGGGACACTGTCACCGTGTCCAGCCACAGTGGACTCCCGGTCGCCGGTTTCCCGTCCCGGGCGAGCACGAGCGCGTGGTGGCCGTGCAGGTGCATCGGATGGTCGAGGTGGCTGCGGTTGACGAACGTGAGCCGCACCAGGTCACCCTCGCGTACGGTGATCGGCGGGACGTTCGGGAAGACCTCGCCGTTGATCGACCACAGCAGGGCGAACTTCCCGTCGAAGAAGCCGGCCTGGTTGTCCAGGTACAGCGTCTGGTCCACGTTGAAGTGGCTGTTCGCGTCGAAGGGCGTGGTGCCACGGGCGCCGTAGCCGGTGACGTCGAACTCCGGCCCGCTGGTGTCCGGTGCCCGGTCGCCGGTTCCGTCCGGGCTCAACAGGATCCCGGCGTCCAGTCGCTGCTTCTCGGCCAGCCGCACCGGACCGTTCGGCTGCGTGTACTCGAGATCGAACCGCCCGCCGCCGCCGACCGGGAGCTGCACCGCGCTGAGCTCGGTCGGCTGGTTCACCTCGGTGCCGTCCACCGCCACGATCCGGAACGGCGTGCCGGTCAACGTGAACCGCTTGATCAGGCTGTCGGTGTTGATCAGTCGCAACCGGACCTTCGTGCCGGCCGGGATCTTCTCCCGGCGCAGCTGGTCGGAGTCGCCGATGGTGTAGCTGACCTTGCCCGCCGTGGTGTCGAACGTGTGCAGCAGCACGGGAACCTCGGTGGCGGAGGGTGGACCGGTCGGCGGGTCCACGATGAAACCGCCGTACAGCCCCCGCCGCACCTGCTCGGAGGAGAGCTGGTGGGAGTGGTACCAGTAGCTGCCGGCGGCGGGCAGCCGGAACCGGTAGACATGCGAGGCGCCGGCTGCCACCGAGTCCTGGGTCAGCCCGGGCACGCCGTCCTCGGCGTTCGGCACGTCGATCCCGTGCCAGTGCAGGGAAACCCCGGCCGCCACGTCCTTGTTGACCAGCTCGACCTCGACCAGCTCACCCTGCCCGGCGCGGAGCAGCGGGCCGGGCGCGGTGCCGTTGAACGTCCAACCGTCCACAGTGGCCCCGGAGGGCAGTCGCAGCTCGGTTTTCTGCGCGGTCAACGTGAACCTGTGGTCCGGCACTCCGGTCTTGGGGCCGGTCAGCTCGGTGACGGACCGTTCGGGTGCGCCGGACGGGGCGCTCTGGCCGTGCCCGGCGTGCACCCCGCCGACGCCGTGCTCGGCCATGCTGTACCGGTCCGGCAGCACGCTGGTCTGCTGCCACCACACGATTCCGCCGGTGGCGACCGCCAGCACGCCGAGCACGATCGCGGCCGAGCGCAACGTCCGGCGCCCCAGCGACGGCACGGTGGCGCCGGCCAGCACCCGGCCCGACTCCCCGCGCAGCTTCAGCACCAGCAGCAACCCGGCGAGCAGGAACGCGAACCCGTAGCCCAGGACTTCCCCGCCGAACGGCGGCACCGGCGGTACGACGAACGCCGCCCACCAGGTCAGCACGCCACCGACCGCGGTCAGCCGGGGCGGCAGCGCGGCCTTCAGCGAGGTCAGCTCGACCCGAGTTTCCACAGCAACCGTAACGGATTCCGCCCGCGCGGTGCGGCCGGCCCGGCGCACCCGCCAGTACACCGGCACGGTCCACACGAACGCGAGCACCGCGGGCGCGAGGTAGAGCACCGGGATGATCAGGAACCGGTCGGCGGCGAACTCCCAGCCGCTCTGGGAAAGCAGCACGGCCATCGCGACCTTCGCCAGGACCGCGACCATGGCGATCACCAGCCATACGGTGGTGCCCCGCGCGGCCCGGACCAGCCGCGCCGCGTCGTCGTGGCGGGCCAGCCGGCCCAACCGACGCGACAACACCGCCCAGGCGAGTGCGATCAGGGCGCTCATGCCCACGTCCATGCCCAGCCAGGTCTCGTACATCGGTGATGAACCCCTCGTCGTGTGTCAGCTCGCTTTGGGCAGCGTGTCCACGGAAAGCTGGGAAATACAGCGCATCACGGCGTTCTTGAAGTAACTGCTGAAGCCTTCGGCGGTGCTGGTGTCGCGCTGCTCGGCCAGGTACGGCGCGAGCTGCGCCTCCACGCTGTGCACTCCGCTCTGCGCGGCCATCTTCCGGGCGATGTCGGCGAACTCACCCTCGTAGTGGATCACCCGAACCACCACGTCGTGATCGATGAACACCGCGGTGCCGAGCAGCTTCCCGGATTCCTGACCGGCCTCGTCCCGCAGCTCGGGTGTCTTGACCCGCTTGAAGTTGGCGAAGATCTCGGCGATCTCGTCCTCGTGGCCGGGCTTGACCCGGTAGCTGATGGCCGCGTACGGCATGGATCTCCTCCAGGTAAAGGGTTACAGTCCGCCGTCGATGGCGATGGACGCGCCGTGCACGTAGCTCGCGTGATTGCTGGCCAGGAACAGCACGACGTTGGCCACCTCGTCCGAGGTTCCCAGCCGCCCCAACGGGTTCATCGCGCGGAACCGCTCGGCCACCGGCGCCGGCAGGCCCGCGTCCGGCTCGGTCTCGATCAGCCCGGGCGCGATCGTGTTCACCCGGATCCCGTCCGGGCCAAGCTCCTTGGCCAGCGACCGGGTCAGCCCGTGCAGCCCCGCCTTGGCCGCGGTGTAATGCGCCTTGCCGGGCAGGCCGCGCTGCGCCACCGAGGCGGACACGTTGACCACGCTCGCGCCCCGCTCCATGATCTCCAGGCAGTACTGGGTGACCAGGTGCGCGCCGGTCAGGTTGGTGCGCAGCATGTGCTGCCAGTCCGCGAGGGACAACGTGGCCGCCGGCTCGTGGCCGTCGATGCCCACGTTGTTCACCACGACGTCCAGCCCGCCAAGGGTTTCCCGGCAGGTCTGGACCAGCTGGTGCACGTCGATCGCCTTCGTCACGTCGGAGCGCACCACGCGGTGTTTCACGTCGATCTCGCAGAGCTCCTGCTCGAGCGTCTCGGCGTTCGCCTCGTCGTTGCGGTAGGTCACGACCACACCGGCACCCGCTTTCGCGAAAGCCAGTACGGCCGCCCGGCCGATCCCCCGGGTACCGCCGGTGATCAGCACCCGGCGCCCGGTCAGTCCGAGTTCCATGAGTTCCCTTTCAGAGCACCAGGCGCACGTTGTAGTGCCGCAGCCACGCGTCCAGCCCCAGCACCATCTCGCAGTTCGCCCGCGCCACCCACGCCCGCGGCCCACTGTCCAAAACGGAGTGATCGGCCTGCAGCTCGGCGATCGCCTCGGCATTGACCAGGTCGGCGACCGGCGAGCTCGCGTCCGCCACCAGCGCGCCGAGCTCGTCCACCAGCCACTGCCCATAGGCCGGATCCTGCGTGACCGGATACGGACTCTTCGGCCGCCGCAGCACCGTCTCCGGCAGCAGGTCCGCCACCGCCGCCCGAAGCAGGCTCTTCTCCTGCCCGTCGAACGACTTCATCGCCCACGGCACGTTGTACACGTACTGCACCAGCAGGTGGTCGCAGAACGGCATGCGCACCTCGAGCCCGGTCGACATCCCGATCGACTCGTCGTGCGCGAGCAACGTCTCCAGCCACCGGGTCAGGTGCAGGTAGTTGATCCGCCGCATCTGCCGGTCCACATCGGACTCATCGTCCAGATGCACCACCTGCGCGACCGAACTCTCCCACGCCGCCGTGCAGTACTCGTTGAGCTCCAACTTCGCCAGCAGATCCGGATGCAGCAGGTCGCCGCCCATCCCGTGCTTCCCGCCGCCGTAGTGCGCCATCGCGATCCACGGCATCGTCTGCGCCGCCGCCAGCTGCGGATTGTGTACCCACGAGAACCCGCCGAACACCGCGTCCGCGATCTCCCCCAGCAACGCAGCTCTGACGTGCTTGCTGACCTCGCGATCCAGCAGGTACAGCGACGTGTTCATGTTCCCCAGCGGGCTCGGCACATCCTTCGCGATCAACGTCGCCGCCCGGGCCAGTGGGTCGAGAATGTCGGCCGTATCCAGCACCACGTTCGTGTGCTCGGCTCCGACGTGCTTGACCATGTCCGCTACGAACGGCGCGTCCGGGGTCGCCCACACCTCGTCCGGCTTGAAGTTCTCCCCATGCTCGGCAAACGTCACGGTGAACGTGCGCAACGTGCCGCCCCCGTTGCGCTGTAACGCATCGGCGGCGAGCCCGGTCACCGCCGAGGAGTCCACCCCGCCGGACAGCATGATCCCCACACCGTCCGCATCCCCGAGCTGCGCGGCCGTGCTGTCGGAAAGCAGCTCGCGCACCCGCCGGATCGTCGTGTCCAGGTCGTCGGTGTGCGGCTCGGACATGAGGCGCCAGTACTGCTCCCGCCGCAGCCCAGCCCGCCCGAACCGGACGATCTCCGCCGCCTCGACCTGCTTGATCCCCACGAAGATGCCGTGCCCGGCCGTGCCGGCGTAGCAGAACAGCTCCCGCAACCCGTCGATGTCGACCGCGGTCTCGGTGTCCGGATGCGCGAACAGCGCCTTCCGCTCCGACCCGAACACCAGCCCGGTGTCCGTCAGCGCGTAATACAACGGCTGGTTCCCGAACCGGTCCCGGATGAGGACGATCTCCTCGGTCCGCCCGTCCCAGATGGCGATGGCAAAAGCCCCGGTCAGCCGGGTGACGGCGGCCGTCCCATCCTCGAGGTACGCGTTGGCCACCAGCTCGGCGGCCGGCGCCGCCGGGTGCGCGCCCCGTCCCCGGGTACGCAACCACTCACCCAGTTCGCCCACGCCCGTCGGCGTGCCCGAGACACAGACGGCGATCTGCCCGTCCGGCGTCGACTGCACATGCGGCTGCGGCGCTACGGGCTTGGAGCCAATGGTCAGCGACCGGAACCCCAGGCCAACATGGGTACGCGTCCACACCTGCTGCCCGTCCGGTCCCCGCCTGGCCACCGCCCCCGCCATCCCCGAGAGGACGGCCCACTCCTTCTCAAGGTCGCGCTCCGAGAAGTCAACCCACCCGACCAACCCTGACATCGACCACACCTCTCACCGGCAGCCCGTCGCGAAGTCCGCGTCCGATACTGCTCGCCGCCGGTCGCACTCAGGTCGTCGATGGGTCGAACTCAGGCGTCGGACGGCATATACCGCAGCGGCTGCCACAAACCGGGAAGGCCCTCCATCGGTTGCGGGTCGATCGTGGTAAGTGGCGCCCATCCAGGTGGCCACTCGGTTCGGATCGGTCCGTCATCGATGCGCGCCATTGCGTCCTGCATGAGTCCGGCGGCGCCTAAAGTTCCCGGGCCGTGGGTGAAGGCGACCCCATGGAAATCGACTGGCTCGGCGAACATGGCGGAGACGAATCTGGCGGAGCCCAGTTGGGCGTCACGGAAGTTCAGCAAACCATCGAACCTAGCTCGATCGAACTGGACATCGCCAGCGAATCTGGTATTCCGGAAGTCGGCCCAGTTGGTAAACCTGGCTCCGACGAATCTCGCCTCGCCTGTGAAAACCGAGCTTGCGAATGTGGTCTTGCCGATGAACGTCGCACTGCTCAGAAAGCCAGCGCCCAATCGGCAGTGAGAAAGGCTGAAGTCAATCAGTTTTGCGCCAGTGAGGTCGAGGTCTATGTTGGTCCAATACTTGGCGCTGTCCTCCGTGTCGAAACGCAGATGCTCGATAAGGAGCCGTTGTGCAGCTAGCCGGACCTGCAGCTCGCGCTGCCGTTGCTTGTCTTCAACTTCAACGGAGGTCGGGCTGGACGGTAGAGTGAAAGGCATGCATAGATAGGCGCAGATGACACTGACGATTGTTTGCCGTTGGGTTTCTTCCGCCTGCGCGAGGCGTTCGAGTGCGTAGAGGCCAGCAAGCCGCACTGCGGCCATATCGGATCCGAGCTGTCCGGCGGCCATGGCATACAGCTCGGTGATCCGACGCTGGGTCGCGTCGTGCTCGGTCGCTCGGGCCGCGGCGAGCTGCTGGGCGTGCTCGCGATCCTTCTGTTTGAGCGCGATTTCGGCGGTCCGTTGGCGACGGGCGGCCAGCAGCAATGCGGCGGCGCCGCCGGTGCCGACGACGATGGTGCCGGCGGTTCTGATGGCTTCGAGCTGGTTGCGCTGCTGGGCGTCGCCACCTCCATAGGCGATGAGGAGCCACACCGCCACGCCCACACCGACCAGGAGAATCACGGCCGCCGCGGTCCAGATCGCGATCGGGGACAGCACGCCGTAGCGCACGGTCTCCTCGTCCTCAGTGCTCACGACTGGAGAATCGCTGGGTCACTCCGGGTCGTTGCCACTGGCGGGGGCGGCTTCGTAGGGGGTGCCGTAGCCCTCGTAGGTGAGGTGCATGGCCATGCCGGTAGCTGAGTGCTCGAGGTTGTGGCAGTGGTCCATCCAGAGGCCGGGGTTGTCCGCCTTCAAAGCGACCTCCCAGGTTTCGCCGACCTGGACCAGCACGGTGTCGAGCCACAACGGGCTGCCGGAGACGGGTTTTCCGTTGCGGGACAATACGAGCACGTGGTGGCCGTGGATGTGCATGGGGTGGTCGAGGAAGCTGCGGTTGACCCACTTGATTTTGATCAGGTCGCCGTCGCGGACGGTGACCGGCGGGATGTCGGGGTAGACGTTGCCGTTCATCGTGAAGAGTATGGCGAACTCGCCGTTGTAGAAGCCGAAGTGGTTGTCGATGTAGTAGGTGTCGTCGTGGGCGAAGGGGCCGGTGGCGGTGAACGGGGTCGAGGTGGGACGGCCGTAGCTGGTCGGGTCGAACTCGTCGCCGCCGGTTTGGGCGGCGCGGTCACCGGAGCCGAGTATGAGGCCGGCGTCGGGGTGGTCGGCCGTTGCCAGCCGCACCGGGTCGGAGGGCATGGTGAACTCGAGGTCGTAGCGGCCGCCGCCGCCGACGGCGAGTTGCTTGCCGGACACCTCGGACGGCCCAT
>NZ_DASYTH010000235.1:0-9515 GCF_036002505.1 Actinophytocola sp.
GCGTTCGGTGTACCAGGCCTCGACGTGTCGAAGCGCTTCGACGACCGGGATGCCCGGGTCGCCGGCCACCAGCGCGGAGTTGGCCCGGCGGGTCCAGCCCTCGCCGGCCTGCAGCACCCACTCGCCCAGGGGTTCCCGCTCCGGCGCCGGCCAGCCCTTCGCCTCCACCCGGAACAGCGCCAGGATCTCTTCCCGGCCGGGCGGAACCGCCTTCAGCCGGTGCACCTCGGACCGCGGCACGGCCACAGTCTCACCGTCCTCCCGGCGGATCACCAGCGCGCCATCCGCTTCGACAAGCTCACCCAGGATGTCCGTGAACACCGGCCGGCCGTCGCGCTCGCCGGCCCGGCGGCGCAGCACCACCCGCCGGCCGAGGAGATCGTCTGGATCTTCTGGCATCACGGCTCCGGAACGTGTGGCAAGGTGCCCCGATACTAAAGAAGGGGCCGCCGATGACCGTCGATGAGTTCTTCTCGTCGTTCGAGGAGTCCGATCCCGCACCCACCTGGCGCGACACGATCGACACCGACGACGACGGCCGGCCCCGCTCGGACGGCGCGACGCTGCGCACCCACCGCGGCGGCGGACCCGCCCGGGCCTACGCGGCGAAGACCGGCGTGGGCTTCACCGGCAGGCATTCCCTGCGCTACCACGGAACGCACCGGCCCGACGGGCCCGCGTTCGTGGTCAACAAGATCTTCTGGGTGGAGCTTCCGGTCACCGCGGACACCGAGCTGTCCTACCTGATCTTCCCCGAGCTGGTCGACGACGACCTGCGCAACCCGAGCACGTTCGTCGCCGTCGACCTCACCTTCGACGACGGCAGCCACCTGTCCGACCTCGGCGTCCCCGACCACCTCGGGTTCGAGCTTTCCCCGCGGGCGCAGGGAGAGTCCCAGGCGCTGTACCCGAACCAGTGGAACCGCCGCGCCGCCCGCATCGGCGCGGTGGCCGAGGGCAGGACCGTCACCAAGATCCTGGTGGGCTACGACGCGCCGCGGGGCCCGGCGCGGTTCGCCGGGTGGATCGACGACCTCCGGATCGGCACCCCCGCCCGGCCGGAGCGCACCCGGCCCACCGACCACGTGATCACCACCCGGGGCACCCACTCCACCCGGGGCTTCTCCCGCGGCAACACGTTCCCGGCGACCGCGGTGCCCGGCGGGTTCAACTTCTGGACACCGGTCACGAACGCCGGCGTGACCAACTGGTTCTACGAGTACCAGCGCGGCAACGACGCCGAGAACCGGCCGGCCCTGCAGGCGTTCGGCTGCAGCCATCTGCCCAGCCCGTGGATGGGCGACCGGCAGACCTTCCACGTGATGCCGTCCGCCACTCCGGGGAGACCCCGGGCCAACCGCCGCGCCCGCGCGCTGACCTTCAAGCACGACAACGAGATCGCCCGCGCGCACTACTACCGGGTGGACTTCGACAACGGGGTGCGCACCGAGATCGCGCCGGCCGACCACGCGGCCCTGTTCCGGTTCACCTTCCCCGGCGCGGACGCCAGCCTGATCTTCGACAACGTCAACTGCCACGGCGGACTCACCCTGGATCCGGCCGCCGGCACGATGTCCGGCTACTCCGACGTCCGAAGTGGACTGTCCGTGGGCGCCGGCCGGATGTTCGTGCACGCCACGTTCGACCGGCCGGTGACCGCGAGCGGCAAGCTCTGGCGGGGGCTGTCCCGGCGGGTCACCGGGTATTTCCGCTTCAACGGCGAGCCCGAGGCGCCGACCGAGGTGACCATGCGCATCGCCACCTCGCTGATCAGCCTCGAGCAGGCCCGGCGCAACCTCGAGCTGGAGATCGCCCCGGACGACACCGTCGAAGCGCTTCGACAGCGCGCCGCCGAGCAATGGGACGAGTTGCTCGGCCGGGTCGAGGTGGAGGGCGCCACCGACGACGAGCTGACCACGCTCTACTCCTGCCTGTACCGGATGTTCCTGTACCCCAACGCCGGCCACGAGAACACCGGCACCGCCGAGCGCCCGAACTGGGTCTACGCCAGCCCGTTCGCGCCCCGGCCCGCGCCGGACACCCCGACCGACTCGATGGCCAGGCGCGTGCCCGGCAAGGTGTACGTGAACAACGGATTCTGGGACACCTACCGCACCTGCTGGCCGGCCTACGCCCTGCTCACCCCGACCCGGTGCGGCGAACTGGTCGACGGCTTCGTCCAGCACTACCGCGACGGCGGCTGGATCTCGCGCTGGTCCTCCCCCGGCTACGCCAACCTGATGACCGGCACCAGCTCCGACGTGGCCTTCGCCGACGCCTACCGCAAGGGCGTCACCAACTTCGACGTGCGTGCCGCCTACGACGCCGCGCTGCGCAACGCCACGGTGAGCCCGCCCAACGACTCCGTCGGCCGCAAGGGCGTGCCCGGCTCGACCTTCCTGCACTTCACGCCCGCGTCCACGCACGAGGCGGTGTCCTGGACGCTGGAGGGCTGCCTGAACGACTTCGGCATCGCCGGGCTCGCGCACGCGCTGGGCGATCAGGACAACCACGAGTGGTTCCTGGACCGGGCCCGGCACTACGTGAACCTCTTCGACGACACGATCGGGTTCTTCCAGAGCCGCTCGGCCGACCATCGCTGGGCGTACCCGCCGGCCGGCTACGACCCGCTCGCCTGGGGCCGCGGCTACACCGAGACCAACGGATGGAACACCGCGTTCTCCGTGCCGCACGACGGGCGCGGCCTGGCCAACCTGTACGGCGGGCCGGACGCCCTCGCCGCCAGGCTCGACGCGTTCTTCGCCATCCCGGAGAACGGCCGCAACCGCGGCTCGTACCGGCAGGTGATCCACGAGATGACCGAGGCCCGGGACGTGCGGATGGGTCAGTACGGGCACAGCAACCAACCCTCGCACCACATCGTCTGGATGTACGCGCACGCCGGGCAGCCGTGGCAGGTGCAGGCGAAGACGCGGGAGATCCTGTCCCGCCTCTACTCCGGCAGCGAGATCGGCCAGGGCTACTGCGGCGACGAGGACAATGGCGAGCTGTCCGCCTGGTGGGTGTTCGCCGCGCTGGGCTTCTACCCGCTGCGCGCCGGCGACCCGTCCTACATCATCGGCTCACCGCTGTTCACCAAGGCCGTGGTGCACCTGGAGAACGGCCGCGATCTGGTGATCAACGCGCGGAACAACGGGTCGCGCAACGTCTACGTCCAGTCCCTGAAGGTCAACGGCAAACCATACGAGAAGTGCTGGCTGCCGCATGACCTGCTGGCCGCCGGCGCCGTGCTGGACTTCGAGATGGGCCCGGAGCCGTCCGACTGGGGCACCGGCCCGGACGCCGCGCCGCCGTCGGTCACCTCAGGCGACGAGGTTCCGTTGCCGCTGCACGACATCACCGGTTCGACGGCCGGCACCGCGAGCTGGAGTGGCGGCGACGACGCCGGCGCGGTGTTCGACGACACCGGCCGCGAGGTCACGTTCGGCGAACCGGCGCTGTGGATCCGGTTCTCCCTGCGGGACTCCCGGGCCACCGTCCGCCGCTACACGATCACCTCGGGCTCGCGCTCCGGCGACCCGCGCGCCTGGGTGCTCGAAGGCTCGAACGACGGCCACACCTGGGTCGCCCTCGACACCCGGGACGCCCAGGAGTTCCGCTGGCCCCGGCAGACCAGGGCGTTCACCGTGGCCGACCCCGGCGCCTACACCCACCACCGGCTGCGGGTCACCGCGAGCAGCGATGGCCGCACGGTGACCCTGGCCGGCCTGGAGTTGCTTGCCTAGTACGCGGGGCGGCCGCTCTTGGCCTGGATGTACTGGGAGGCCGCGCTGCCCATGCCCAGGATGAGCGCGATCGCCGGCATGATCGCAAAGAGCAGCGGAACCACGATGCTGACGCCCGCGCCGGTGGCCGACGACCCCGATGCGGCCAGTGAGCGGATCAGGTAATAGGCGCAGATCACCAGCTGGAGGATCACCGCGGCCGTGAACAGCTGTCGCGAGGAGCCGGACATGAGCTGCACGGCGCCGAAGATCAGGATGATGAGCCCGGCGAGCTGCGCGAACGCGACGATCCAGAACTCGGCCAGTGCCCCGCCGATGTCGAGGCCGAGATCGGAAGCCGCCCCCGAGCTGGCGGCGAGCGCGATGAACAGCACGCCGGTGCTGATCAACGTGATGCCGGCCTGGATGAACGCGAGCACCGCGGCACCGGTCACGGAGCCCGGCTTCTCGACCGGGCCACCGCGGCCCTGATCGGGCGGAGCCATCGGCAGGCCGCCGACGCCCTGGGCATAGTTGGGTCCGGGCGGGTAGCTCTGCTGGGGATACCCACCCGACTGGGGGAAGCCGCCGGGTGGCGACTGCGGATAACCGGCCTGTTGCTGGGGGTACTCGCCCGGCTGGGGGAACCCGGCCGGCGGCGACTGCGGATAGCCACCCGGCTGCGGGTACCCGCCGGGCTGCTGCCCGTAGTTTTCTGGTTGCTGGCCGTATGGCTGCGTCATCGAGTTCTCCTCCAGTGCCGCCGAGGGTGGCGGATCGACTGATCCTGGCACAGGCCTATGTGCCTAGTCGTCTGTTCCGCGCAGTTCGTGTCGGTCAGGTTTCAGGTGGCGGGCGTGCCGGTCGAACCGCCCACGGTGGCGTCTCCGCTCTCCGGTGCTTTTGGCACGATGCTGGCCAGTTCGCCGCCGGTGTCGTTGACCCGGAGCACGAACGGGCGGGTGTCGGTGTAGCGGACCACCGACACCGACGCCGGGTCCACCACGATTCGCTGGAAGGAGTCCAGGTGCTGGCCGAGCGCGTCGGCCAGGATCGCCTTGATCACGTCGCCGTGGCTGCACAGCAACCAGACCGCCTCGGCGCCGTGCTGCTTGGTGATCCGCGCGTCGTGTTCGCGGACGGCCCGAACCGCGCGGGCCTGGACGCCGGCCAGCCCCTCGCCGGCCGGGAACACCGCGGCCGACGGATGCTGCTGCACGACCGCCCAGAGCGGCTCCTTGAACAGCGTCTTGAGCTCCCGGCCGGTCCACTCCCCATAGTCCACTTCGGACAGCTCGGCCTCGGTCACCGGCTCGAGGTTCCGGGCCCGGGCAAGCGGTTCGACGGTGCTGCGGCACCGGGTCAGCGGCGAGCTCACGATCTCCACCAGCGGCACCCCGGCCAGCCGCGCCACCAGCGCGGCCGCCTGCGTCTCCCCGGACGGGTCCAGCGCCACCCCCGGCGACCGCCCGGCCAGCACCCCGGACCCGTTCGCCGTCGACCGAGCATGCCTGAGCAGCACCACCGTCGCCACGTGGTGCAGCCTACGGAAGTGGACATCGTGCCGCGTGCCGCCCGCTTCGAGGAGCTGGCCCTGCTGCCCGAGATCGAGCGCGCCTCCGGTGAGCTTTTCCGCGAGATCGGCCTGCCCGAGATCGCCGACGACGACCCGCTCCCCGTCGAAGCGCTTCGACGCCACCATGTCTGGGTCGCGGCCAACCCCGACGACCGCCCGGTGGCCTTCGTCGTCGCCGCCGAGATCGACGGCTGCGCCCATGTCGAGCAGATCAGCGTCCACCCGGAGCACGCCCGCCGCGGCATCGGCGCCCGCCTGCTCGACCACGTCGAAACCTGGGCCCTCGACCACGGCCTCACCGCGCTGACCCTCACCACGTTCCGCGCGGTGCCGTGGAACGCCCCGTACTACGAGCGCCTCGGCTTCCGCGTGCTGGCCGACCTCTCGCCGGAGCTCGCCGCCGTGGTCGCCGGGGAGACCGCCCGTGGCCTCGACCCCGCCTCCCGGGTCTGCATGCGCCGGGAGATCGCCCGCTCGTAGCGCTTCGACAGCGTGCCCAGCAACTCGACCAGCTCCGGCGGGTCGGTCACGTCGAAGTCGACGCCGAGCAGGCCGAGGTGGACGGCCAGCGTCGCCACGTCGTCGGCGCCGGTGTCCAGCACACAGGCGTCGGATCGAAGCGCTTCGACGACGCCGACCGCCGGGTTGATCCGCTCCAGCACCACCTCCGCCGGCGCGTGCACCAGCACCCGCGCCCGGTACCGCCAGGCCGCCGCGCTGACCCGCCGCGACACATACGCGGCCAGGTCGGGCGCCGGTGGCTCGCGCGGCGGGAACCGGGGACCGGCCGGCGGGCGCGGTTCGATCCGGTCGACCCGGAACGTCCGCCAGTCCTCGCGGTCCGCGTCGAACGCCACCAGGTACCAGCGGCGGCCCCAGCTCACCAGTCGAAGCGGTTCGACCCGCCGCCGGCTTGACCCGCCGGCATGATCGCGGTAGTCGAAGCGGACCGACTCGCGGTCCCGGCAGGCCGCGGCGAGCAGGCTCAGCACCTCCGGTTCCACCACCGCCGCGGGCCGGCCGGCCGGCACCGGGACCGTGTACGCCTGCACCGCGTTGACCCGCCGCCGCAGCCGCGACGGCAGCACCTGCTCGAGCTTGGCCAGCGCCCGCAGCGAGGTCTCCTCGATCCCGGCGACGGCACCACCCGCCGCGGTGCGCAGTCCCACCGCGACCGCCACCGCCTCCTCGTCGTCCAGCAGCAGCGGGGGCAGCGCCGCGCCGGCCCCGAGCCGGTACCCGCCGACCGCGCCCCGGGTCGCATCCACCGGATAACCCAGCGTGCGAAGCCGTTCGATGTCGTTGCTCACCGTCCGGCCGCTCACCCCGAGCCGCTCGGCCAGCTCGGCGCCGGTCCAGTCCGGCCGGCCCTGCATCAGCGACAGCAACCGGAGCAGCCGCGCCGAGGTCTCCGCCATGCCGGAAAGTCTGCCACGCTATTAGGAACGTTCCTTGCCTAATTGCCCGTTAGCGTTCCGGTCATGGCAGACAACAAGGAGATCCGCCCCTTCCGCATCGACGTCCCGCAGGCCGACCTGGACGAGCTGCACGACCGGCTCGCCCGCACCCGCTGGCCCGACGAAATCCCCGGCAGCGGCCGCACCTACGGCGTGCCGGTCGACTACGTGCGCGGGCTCGCCGAGCACTGGTCGAAGCGCTTCGACTGGCGCGCCCTGGAGTCGAAGATCAACGCCTACCCGCAGTTCACCACCGAGATCGACGGCCAGAACATCCACTTCCTGCATGTCCGCTCCACCAACCCGGACGCCCTCCCACTGATCCTCACCCACGGCTGGCCCGGCTCGATCGTGGAGTACCTCGACGTCATCGAACCGCTTCGATCCGACTTCCACCTGGTCATCCCGTCCATCCCGGGCTTCGGCTTCTCCGGCCCCACCACCGAGCCCGGCTGGAACCGCTACCGGGTCGCCGCCGCCTGGAAGGAGCTGATGGCCCGCCTCGGCTACGCCCGCTACGGCGCGGTCGGCAACGACGGCGGCTCGATGATCTCCCCCGAGCTCGGCCGCCTCGACCCCGAGCACGTCGCCGGCGTCCACGTCACCCAGATCTTCTCGTTCCCGTCCGGCGACCCAGCCGAGCTCGCCGACCTCACCGAGGAGGAGACCGCGGCGCTGGCGCACCTGCAATGGTTCTGGGAGAACCTCGGCGCCTTCAACCAACTCCAGGCCCAGCAACCCCAGACGCTCTCCTTCGCCCTCGCCGACTCCCCCGCCGGACTCCTCGGCTGGAACGCCCAGCTCCTCGGCGAGGACGTCGACCCCGACTTCGTCCTCGCCAACGTCGCGATCTACTGGCTCACCGGCACATCCGGCTCATCGATCCGCTTCTACTACGAGGACGCCCACGTCACCGACCCGCCCACCGAGCCGACCACGGTCCCGATCGGCGTCGCCGGCTTCGGCAACGACTTCCAGTCCATCCGCCGCTTCGCCGAACGCGACCACAAGAACCTGATCCACTGGACCCGCTACGACCGCGGCGGCCACTACGCCGCCCACCAGGCCCCCGACCTCCTCGTCGCCGACATCCGCGACTTCTTCGCCAAGGTCAGCTGAGGGCCCGTTCAGGCGATGAATGCGTCGTTCCTCACGCCCGACGCGAGGAACGACGCATTCATCGCACCCCAGGCCGGCGACCCGAAGATCAGGGCAGGGCCAACAGCGTTCTTGGAGTCGCGCACGGCCACGGCGGTCGGCGCGACCGCCACCTCGACGCAGTTGTCCTCGGGGTGCGAACTGTAGCTGCTCTTCCGCCAGGTGGTCGGGACAAAAGCCACCTCGACGCAGTTGTCCTGCGAGTGTGAGCTATAGCTGCTCTTCCGCCACGTAGTCGGAGACATCGGAGGAGTCCTTAGGTCGGTCGAACTCGCTCGCCAGGGCCGCGAGCTTCTCCCGCGATTCTCCTCTATCCAGGGCAACCTCGGACAGCCTCGTCAGTTTTCCTGATAATTGGACACTTGGCCCGGCTCGTCCAGGTAGAGGCCGACGGACGGCAAGTAGACCAGCGGGCGGCGATCGACGTAGCTGAACACCACGAATTCGCCCTCGAACATCGAGCGCGCGCCCATCGCCATCGGCACCACGCGGATGGTGAGATGCGACTGCTCCGCCAACAGGACCAGCTTCAGCAGCTGCTCGTTCATCAATGTGTTGCCGCCCACCGGCAGGCGCAGCACCTGTTCGTGGATGTAGAACTCGAACGGCCGGCCGTGCAGCCCGCACTGGCGTTCCATACGGGTGTCTACGAAATACTCGACGAGGCCATCCTCCAGACCCGTTGCAGTGATCAACTCGGTGGCGTACTCATGCGTCTGCAGCAGACCGGGAATCACCAACGGGTCGTAGCTGGCCGAGGAAGCCGCCGTGGTCTCGTGGAGAATCAGCGTGCTCAGCCGGTTCGACATCCAGTAACCCGCTGTGCCAGGCTCCCGGCACATTTCGAGCAAGCCGTCGATGCTCTCCGCGCCCACGCCGCAATGCGCCGCGTAGCGCAGCACGTCGATCTCGCTGGCACTGGTCAGCCCGTTCTCGATCCGAGACACCTTGGTGGCCGACCATCCCAACCGCTCAGCCAGGACGTAGCCCGGAATGCCCAGCCCCTCGCGAAACTGCCGCAGTTCGTTGCCCAGCTCACGAAACTGGCCCACACCCATCCGTTCAGTCACACCGGCACGCTAAGCCCCTGGGTCAGCGGCAATGATGTGCGACACGAAAGACCACTCCAACAACGTAACTGGACGGCCATATTGCGTCGACTGAAATTGCCATTAGGGCTGCAATGTGCCAGCCGCGAGGAGTCCGAAGAGGAGGATGCCGACGATCACCCGGTAGACGCCGAACCCGTTGATGGTGTGCCGGGCCACGAACCGCAGCAGCCAGGCCACCGAGGCGTAGGCGACGCCGAACGACACCACCGTGCCGACCACCAGCGGGCCGGCGCCGACCCCGGTGCCAAGCGCGTCTTTCAGCTCGTAGATCCCGGCTCCGGTGAGCGCCGGAATGGACAGGAAGAACGAGAGCCGGGTGGCCGACACCCGGTCCAGCCCGAGCAGCAGCGACGCCGACAGCGTGGCGCCGGACCGGGAGAAGCCGGGGAACAGCAACGCCAGGATCTGCGAGGAGCCGACGATCATCGTGTCGGTGAGCGTGACCTCCTTCTCGCCGCGGCGTTGCGTTCCCCGGCGCTCGGCCAGC
>NZ_DASYTH010000236.1:0-6776 GCF_036002505.1 Actinophytocola sp.
CAAGCTGCAGGCCTCGGGTTCCGCGTTGACCGGCAGTGACGGCACCTTCTACCGGCCGGGCGTTCAGGCCTGGTACAACAACTTCATCCTCGCCGAGCCAGGACACCCGGACCACGTGTGGGTGGGCCTCGAGGAGGTCTATGAGACCATCGACGGCGGGACCGACTGGACTACGCCGGGTCCGTACTGGAACTTCGGCCCGAAGTGCTGGGCGATCTTCGATGCGGAGAACACGTGCCCGCAGACCACCCACTCCGACCAGCATTCCGTCATCACGTACGGTGGCCGGGTCTACGTGGGCAACGACGGTGGGCTCAAGTCGCGGCCGATCAACGGCACCCTGGACAAGCTCGGCCATGCCAACGACTGGGCGAACCACTCGCAGGGCCTGGGCACGCTTCAGTATTACTCGGTCGGTGTCGGCAGTGACCCCGAGCGGGGAGGCTACGCGATCGCCGGTGGCCTGCAGGACAACGGCGGCTCGCTGCTGCGCGGCGACCGCAAGGACAACCAGGGCAACATCGAGATGGTCTCGCCGTTCGGCGGAGACGGCGGCGACATCATCGTCGACCCCAGGAACGGCTGCTACATCCTCGACGAGTACGTCTACCTCGAGCTGTGGATGACGACCAACTGCGGTCAGACCGACGGGTCGAAGAACGCCATCATCGACGTGGGCGTGCCGGACCCGAACCCCCGGTTCACCGCGCCGTTCCGGGCCGTGCGCGGGTCGGAGAACACCGGCGACCACGCCAGCGAACGCTGGGTCGCCGGCGGCAACTCCGTCTGGTCGCACGACCTCGGGTTCTCCACCACCGAGCAGCAAGCCGAGTCGCTGGCCAATCACGGCTGGACGAAGCGCACCACCCTCGGCACCGCCGGCCGAATGGTGGTCGGGCTGGACGCGGTCGCCGATCCGGCGGCGAAGCGGGACGCGTCGAAGGACGTCATCGTCGCGGCCTGGTGCGGCGAGAGCAACTGCAACAGCGGCGGCTTCTCCCGCGGCGTGCAGACCAACTTCGGCGGCAGCTGGCATGAGCTGGACATGAACGGGCTGCCCACACGATTCCCGAACGCCGTCTACATCGACAGCGTCACGGGCGGCACGGCCACGATCTACCTCGTGTTCAACGGCTACAACCGTCGCTTCATCGAAGGCCCTGGCGCCCAACAGGACCACGTGTGGAAGGGTGTCCTCACTGCGAGCGGCGGAGTGACCTGGACGAACGAGTCCGCCGGCACCCCGGACGTACCCGCCACGGACGTCGTCCGCTACGGCGACAAGCTCGTCGTCGGCACGGACTACGGCGTGATGGTGGGCACCCTCGACACGGCGGGCAACGTGACCGGTTGGAAGCGAATCGGTGGCGTGGCCGGCGCGGCGGGCGCCCTGCCACTGACCACCGTATTCGACATCACGATCGGGCCGGACGGCTTCCTCTACGCGGCCACCCACGGCCGGGGCATCTGGAAGACGCCCCTGACCACCTTGTAGCCCCCCGCGGAACGCCCCTCCCGAGCCCAGCCGGGAGGGGCTTCCGTGATGTGACAGTGGTGCTCAGATGAGGTCAACTACGGGGCGGCGCGAAGAACTCCAGCGCTATTCCGTCCGGGTCCTTGAACGACAGGCCGGACCCGTACGGCGCGTCGATGATCTCGCCGTGCTCGATGCCGAGTTCGTCGAGCCGCCGCTGCCACTTCTCCAGCTCCGCTCGGTTCTGGACGCCGAAGGCGACGTGGTCCAGACCGCGCCGGTACGGGTGGAACCTACCGTTATCGGGCATCACACCCGGGAAGACGTGCAGGCCGAGCAGGCTGTCGCCGACGGCGTACACGATATGGCGGAACGGGCCGGTGTCCTCGTCGAGGACGGGTTCCGCACCGATCAGCCGGGTGTACCACGGCACGCTGTCGGACGGGTCGGAAATGGTGATGGCGACGTGGGTGAGACCCGGGAATGTGGACACGATGCGCTGCTCCTTGTCGCAGTGACGATTACGGACGATCCGCCGTCGGCGCCGCCGTCATCAGACGTTCGATAGTGAAGATGTACGCGGCGACAGATGGCGCCTGAATCGGCAGACGTTACGTAGCCCGGACGGCTCGCCTACCTATTTCTCGCGGGGCAACACACCTAGCTCGGCGGCGCGGGCCGGGGCCTCCCGCCGGCTGCGCAGGCCGAGCTTGGCGAGCACGGCGGCGACGTGGGCGTCGACGGTACGCACGGACAGCACGAGCCGCTCGGCGATCTGGGCGTTCGTGAGGCTCTGCCCGAGCAGACGCAGCACCTCCACCTGGCGTCCGGTCAGGCCCGCCGGGTTGTGCCGGGTCACCTCGACGGGCCCGCGCGGGATGCGCGCGACGCCCGCCTCGCGCAGCCGGGCACGGACCCGCCGGGCGAGTGGCTCGGCGCCCAGCGCGTCCAGTTCGGCGAGCGCCTCGAGCAGGTCCGCCGGCTCCGGGCTGTCGGCCAGGGCAGCGGCGTGCTCGTACGGGCAGCCCGCCGCCTGCCACGCCGCCGCCGCCTCCCGCCACTGCCCGGCCGCTTGCCACGCGTACGGGTGCTCCGGCTTGTCGGCCTGGATCGTGCGGCCGAGCCTGGTCATCCAGTACGCCAGCTCATCCCGCAGCGGAGCGACGCGCAGCCGGCGTGCTTCGGCGTACGTCCTCTCCAGCGCGGCCACCGCGCCCGGATCGCCGCCATGCAGCCAGGCTGCCTCCGCGCGGACGGCGGCGGCCGGTCCGGCGCGCTGCAGCTCCTGTAGCTCCTCGGCCACCTCCCAGGCCTGTCTCACCAGGTCCGCGGCACCCGGCTCGCCCCGCCGCAGCCGGATCCGTGCCAGGATGACCAGCGCCGGACTGCGTATCGACATCGGCGCGTCCGCGCCGGACTCGGCCGCTCGGATCGCCTCGTCCCAGTGGCCGGTGGCCAGCTTCAGGAGGCCGAGTTCGACGCGCAGGTACGTCAGGAACACCCGGTGCTCGGCGGTGTCGGCCAGCTCGATGCCCTCGAGCAGGTACCGCTCGGCCTCGGCAAACGAGAAGTCCTCCAGCAGGTTCCAGATCAGATTGACGTACGCCCGGCCGGCGTGCTCGATCTCGCCGGCGGCCAGCGCCACCCGCAGGCTCTCCTTGAGCACCGGCGGTCCGTCCCGGTCTCCCATGGGCCACTTCGCCAGGCCGACGTTATTGAGGGCATGCGAGAGGATCGCGGCGTCGTCGATCTCGCGTGCCAGCCGCGCGGCGCGCTCGCCCCATTCGATCGCCTCGGCGTGCCGCTCGGCCAGCGCGTGCAGCTGGGACTGGTTGCTGTAGGCCATCGCGAGTAGCCGGGCGTCGCCCGCGTTCGCCAGTACCGCGATAGCCTCGGCGCCGGCCCGGTCGGCGGCCGGCCGGTGCCCGGACCACCACTCGACCCGGGACAGCCAGCGCAGGCTGGCGCCCAGCGCGCGGGCGTCACCGAGCGTGCGGCGCAGGTCCACTGCCTCCCGCTGGGCCGCGAGCGCCGGGCCTTCGTCGCCGCAGATGTAGGACTCGATCGCGTACCGGTCGAGCAGGTCGGCCTGCTCGGCGAGCCCGTACGCGGACCGGTTGTGCAGGGTCAGCCGCAGGTGCGCGGCGGCCTCCCGGTGGGAGCCGGCCGCGGTCGCCTCGCCGGCTGCCCGGGGCGCGTACCGGGCAACCCCGGCGGCGTCACCGGCCTCGGCCGCGTGGTGCACGATGGCGGAAAGGTCGGCCCCGTCCCGGTCCAGCAGCGCGGCGAGTACCCGTTGGTTCAACTCTATCCGGCGGGCCGCCGGCAACGAGTCGGCGATGGCGCGGCGGATCAGCTCGTGCCGGAAGCTCACCCGGCCCGGCGTTACCGTGACGAGCCCGTGCTGCTCCGCGATCGCCAGCGCTGGCACGCCGCCCGGGACGAGGCGGTCGACCAACCATCTATCCAAAGTGGACGGCACGACGGCGAGCTGTTCCAGCGCGTCCTGAGTGGCGAGATGGACAGTCCGGGTCCGGGCGAGCACCGCGTCGACGATGGTCGGCGGGGGATGCGCGACGTCGCCGGCCGCGATCACCTCGGTGACGAAGAAAGGGTTGCCGGAGGTGAGCGCGTACACGTGACGCGCGTCGAGGCCGGTCGCGGCGCTCAACTGCCGGACGGCATCGGGGGACAGCCGGGCCAGCGGCAGCCGGCGTACCCGATCGGCGCGGGAGGCCAGGCCGAGCAGGTGCTGCAAGGGATGCTCCCGGCCGACCTCGTCATCCCGGTAGGTCAGCAACAGCACCACCGGCAGCCCGGCCACCCGGCGGACCAGGTAGCGCAGGACGTCCAGGGTCGCCTCGTCCGCCCAATGCACATCCTCGACCACCAGTACGGTCGGGTGCCCGGCCCAGCTCAGCTCCGTACGCAGCGCGTCCAGCAGCTGGTTGCGGTCCCCGCCCTCCTGCAACGCCCGGGTCAGCTCGGTGCCGACGCTGCCGGCCAGATCCCGGAACGGTCCGAGGGCCCGGCGCGTGGCCAGGTCGTCGCAGTATCCGACGAGCAGCCGACTCTCCGCGGGCAATACCGACCGGACCGCCTCGACCAGGATCGACTTGCCGATCCCGGCCTCGCCGCTGACGAGTACCACCGATCCCTCACCGGCGGCCGCCTGCCGCGCGGCAGCGGCCAGCGCCGCCAGCTCCTGTTCGCGCTCCAGAATCAACCGGGCCACCAGTGAATCGTCGCACGCACGGCAGCTACTCCCGGTGCGGTCAATTCTCGGAGACGCCGTTTCTCAGAGCCGGGTTGAGAACCGGCAGCGTGGCGTGTTCGATCAAGCGGTAGGCCAATCGACGGGTCGGGCGGCGTGGTAGGACTGCATCGTGAGCTTCTTCGCCGGATTCGGGCCACCCGACGGAGGCGTCGCTGGATTCCGGGTGGTCGCGGGCAACGCCAACGGGTTGTCCCGGGTACTGCTCGCGGTCGGGCGCTTGCCGTCCGCTGACGTGGGTCCGGTCCATCTGCATTTCGGGGAAGAAGTGCTACATGTCGTTAGCGGCCGGCTGCTGATCAGGGTTGGGGATCTTCGGCGGGAGTGCGGCCCGGGGGATGTGATCGCCGTGCCGTCGGGTACGTGGCACGGATTCCGTGCCGTGGAGGACACCGTGCTTGAGGTGGTTGCCGAGCAACGGATCGGCACTGTCTTTCCGGTCCGACGTCCGGGCGGAGGCGTGGAACTGGTCGAGGTTCACCGAAAGGACATGCCGTGGGGTCGACCACCACCGGACGGCAGCGACTGGACCAGCGACACGGACATGCGCGGCATCCTTGACGCTGTTGACATGGACGTCGGAGGTGCCGATTGACGAACCGGATCAGGCCGCCTGCGGGGCGGGTAAACGGCGCTGAGCGCGGTAGCGGGCCAGACGCCGGGTCATGATGATGACCATCGACCACTGGACCATGGCCGCGTGGTGGGCGGGCTGTCGCTCACGCACGATGTCCACGCTGAGCCCGACAACGGTCTTGGCCCAGATGACCGTTGCCTGCCGTAGCCGCCGTCGCACCCCAGCTCGGCGACGCTCGTCAGCGTGGGTTTCCCCCCGTAACGTGGAGACATCGCCTTAAGGGAGATGGCGATGGCAGAGACGCGCAGGAAGTTCGAGCAGGACTTCAAGGAGGGCGCGGTTCGGCTGGTCCGGGAGACCGGTAAGCCGATCGCGCAGGTGGCCCGGGAGTTGGGTATCCACGACGGGACGTTGGGGAACTGGGTCAACGCTGACCGGCGTCGCCGTGGTGAGAGCACCGATGGGCTGGGTGAGGACGAGCGGGCCGAGCTGGTGCGGCTGCGTCGGGAGAACGCCGAGCTGCGGATGCGGTGTGACGTCCTCAAGCGCAGCATGGCCCTCTGGGTCGAGGAAGCGATGGGCCGGTAGCCGTGGCCGCGTTCATCGCCGCTCAGAGGGCGCGCTACGGCATCCCGTACGCGGTGGCTTGCCGGGCGTTGGGGGTGTCGCAGTCCTGGTTTTACAAGTGGCGCCGCGGGGACACCTCGACGCGGCGGGCCCGCCGGCGACAGCTGGCCGACGAGGTACGCCGGCTGTTCGAGCGCCACCGGGGCCGGTACGGCAGTCCCCGGATCACCGCCGATCTGGTCGAGGCCGGCTGGAAGGTCAGCGAGAACACCGTCGCCGGGCTGATGCGCGAGCTGCACCTGACAGCCCGACCCCGCAAGAGGCGCAAGGCCACCACCCGGCCCGACGGCGGCCGGTGGCGGGCACCAGACCTGGTACGCCGACGGTTCGCCGCACGCCTACCCAACCAGAAGTGGTTCGGTGACGGCACCGAGGTCGCCACCGGGCAGGGCAAGCTGCACCTGGCGTCGGTGCTGGACATCTTCTCCCGCCGGGTGGTCGGGTTCGCCCTGTCCGAACACCACGACGCCGACCTGGCCTACGGAGCCCTCGCCATGGCCGTGGCGGTGCGCGGCGGGCAGGTCGCTGGGGTCATTCTGCATACCGATCAGGGCAGCGAGTACACCGCGCGGACCTTCCGGCAGGCTTGTGGGCGGCTGGGTATCCGCCAGTCCATGGGCAGACCCGGCTCCGCGTTGGACAACGCCGCGATCGAGGCCTGGCATTCCACCTTGGAGTTCGAGCTGCGTTCCCGGGAATCCTTTGCTACCAAGGCAATCGCTCGTGCCCGGGTCGCGGCCTGGATCGACGAGTACAACCGGGAGCGACGTCACTCGGCCCTGAGCATGCAAAGCCCGATCAACTACGAACTGGCCCACACCCGC
>NZ_DASYTH010000237.1:0-1947 GCF_036002505.1 Actinophytocola sp.
CCGTACAGTTCGGCGAACCGGTGGGTCATCCGCCCGGAACCGGCGCCGATCTCCAGCAGCGTCCTGGCCCTCGACGGCCGCAGACCGCAGAACTCGATCAGCTCGTCGGCGTCGCGACGGCCGCGCTGGTAGAAGGGATCCGGTGTCGTCGCGATGTACCAGTCGGCGTCTTCGCGCGCCGCACGGTTCCACCACGTCCGGGAGTCGGACAACGACCCTCAGCCCATCCTGCTGCGACATCCCTGCGGGAGCGGATTCTACTGGCACGGAGTGGTCTTCCTCGACGACGGCCTGATCTGCGAGCAGGGCCCGCCCGAGCGGATCTTCACCGAGCCGAGCAACCCCCGCACCCAGGCGTTCCTCAAGCGGATCATCGACGCCGGGCTGTGACCGGTTGGCGTCCGCCGCGCACCCGGGCGGCGCGGGCCAGGGCGAGCATGGTGACGTTGGGGCAGCCGCCGGCCAGGATGGCTCGCCGCGCGGACGGGCAGGTAGGGTCTGGGTCGTCGGATGGCGTCAGCCGGGAGGGTCATGCCAGGTGGAGACGGCGGTGGCGGAGCGCACGCGTCGGGGGACGTTCGGGTGGCGGCGGCTGGTCCTGCTGAGCGCCGCCGCCGACGCGGTCGTGCTGCTCGGCTACGGGGCCGTCCGGCGCGACCTGGAGGCGCTGGGCTTCGGCGTGGTCATGCTGCTCGGCATCGGGCTGCTCCGGGTCCGCGGCGGCCTGCTCGGGCTGCTGGCGCTCGGGTTGCTGTTCGTCAACGTCCAGCTGTGGATGTTCCCGGCAGCCAACGGCAACGCCAGCAACCGGGTCGGGATCGTGGATCTGCTGGTCCCGGCGTCGCTGGTGGCGTTCTCCCTGGCCGGGCTCATCGGGGTCGGCGGCGCGCTGCTGCGGCGCCGCGACCCGGACGCCGGTGGCGGCGCCGCGGCCACCACGGGGGCGCTGGCGGTGGTGTTCGTGGCGACCAGCCTCTCCCTGGTGTGGCTGATGACGCCGTCACCGAACCGCAACCCCCCGGAGGGCGCAGTGGAGGTGGAGGCGCGCAACGTCGCCTTCGTGCCAGTCTCGCTGACCGCCGGCGGCGACCAGGTCACCGTGGCGATCCGCAACCGCGACCTGTTCTGGCACACGCTCACGATCGACGCGCTGAAGGTCGACCTCAAGGTCCCGGTCGGCCGGCTCCGCTCGGCCAGCTTCGAGGCGCGGCCGGGGACCTACGACTTCTACTGCCGGATCCCCGGTCACCGCACCCTCGGCATGCGCGGCACCCTCACGGTCCGGTGAGCCAACCGCTGCGGCGGCTGGTCCGGCACTAGCGGAACGGCGGCTCGTCGGAGCCGCCCTGCTGCTTGGCTTCCCACTTGGCGCGCCGCTGTTTCGCCTCCTCCGCGATCCGCTCCTCCCGAGCCTCCAGCCATTCGAGGATCCCGGCATAGCGATAGAGCACGTGGTTGCCAACCTTGGCGTAGGGAGGTCCCCGCCCTTCCGTGCGCCATCGACGCAGGGAACGCACCGACGTGCGGAGCAGCGCGGCCACCTGCCGCTCGTCCAGGACGTCGTCCGGCCGGTAGCTCATGCGGCGGATTCTTGCACGCCGGTGTCTCGCCAACCATCCGGCTCTGTATGGCCGCTTACGGTCTCTTGATGGCCACTAGTCGTAATCTTATGGCCATAACGCGAGTGCCATGGAGAGGTACGGAGCATGACGGAGCGTTGCATGATCGCCGGCTGCGGCAAGCCGGAGCGGTACTTCCGGTTGGTTGCCGGGCCGGGCGAGGACATGACGCCCGACCCTGAAGCTCACCCGATCCTCGGCGGGTTCTGCTCGCCCGAGCACGCGGCTCTCCCGCCCGCTCCGAGCAGGGCGGCCGTTGACCGCTGGGTGGCGGAGCTTCGGCAACGCGGGGTCATGACCTAGCGACGGCGGCGGCGGCCGAGTGTCG
>NZ_DASYTH010000238.1:0-1551 GCF_036002505.1 Actinophytocola sp.
GTGGCTCTTCCAACGCCCGCCCCGCCGGCCCGTCTTGGGTAAATGTGGCTTCAGCCGGGCCCACTCGTCGTTCGTCAGATCTCCCCGTCCCACGACGGGCGCAACGACCCCGGCCCGAACCAGTCACATGATCCGCCGGACAGGCCCTAGCAGCATGGCCACGCGGTGAGGGCCGAGCAGGCCGAGGCCGTGGCAATCAGCCAGACCAGATGCCTACGGTCTTGCCGTCCTCGCTCATGCGAGACCCGGAGCGGCTTCCCAACCCGGGAACTTCATCACGAACCCGTCCGGGCGACGATTCGAGTCGCGGCGTGCGGATCCTCGCTCTTGCTCGCTGGGGAAACCGCCGTCATATCGCTTTGAGGCCGGCGGCGGGATCGCTTAGATCAGGCCGTGTTCGTGGGCGAACACGACGATCTGGACTCGGTCGCGCAGCGCCAGCTTGCGCAGGATGGCACCCACATGGGTTTTGACCGTGGACTCGCTGGCGAACACGGTGCCGGCGATCTCCGCATTGGACAGACCGCGGGCCACGGCGGTGAACACCTCGCGTTCCTTGTCGGTGAGCCCGAGGAACGCCGCCGGCGGCGCCGCTTCGCCCTGGAACTGCTTGTTCAGCAAGGTGGCTAGGTCCTGCGGGGCGAGCACGGCGTTGCCGCCGTGGACGGTGCGGATCGCGTCGCGCAGCATCAGCGGCGTGGTGTCCTTGAGCAGGAAGCCGCTGGCGCCGTGGCGGATCGCGGTGGCGGCCCGGTCGTCGAGGTTGAAGGTGGTCAGCACGATCACGCGGACAGGCTTGTTCCGCCGGGCGACCCGCTCGGGTGCGAAGATCTGCCTGGACGCCTCGACGCCGTCCATCTGTGGCATCCGGACGTCCATCAGGACGACGTCGGGTCGCAACTCCTCGACCAGGCGGACTGCCTCCACCCCGTCCCCGGCCGCGCCGACCACGCGCATGCCTTCCTGCGCGTCGATGATGACCCGTACCCCTTCGCGGAAGAGCTCTTGATCGTCGACGAGCAGCACGGTGATCTCGTCGATTATCACGCGCCGCCCCGCACCGGCACGAACGCGGTCACGGTGAAGCTGATGCCGGCGGGTTGCTCGCGGTGGCGCACGTCGAGGTGGCCGCCGATCGCTTCGAGCCGGCGCCGCATGCCGTCCAAACCCCGCCCGGGGGTGGCGTCGTTGGATGCCTCCGTCATGTTGGTCACCTCGATGCGCAAGGTGTCGGCGAAGCCGCCGGCCGGTTGTGTCGCCGGCCAGTGCCGCTCGGCTGTGATGGGCTGGTCCCGCCGGCCGTGTTTGATGGCGTTGGTGAGCATTTCCTGGAAGACCCGGTAGGCGACCGCCCCGGTTTCGCGTGGCAGCTGACGCGGGGTACCCAGCTCGGTCGCGACGATCTCGTGTCCGCTGCTGCGCACCCCGGCGATGAGACTGTCGAACCGGTCCGCATCATCGCGCACCATGGTCGTGTCCTGGGTCGAGGAGAGCACCTGCCGTACATCCTGCAGGGAGGAGCGCGCCGAGGTGGCGATCGTCTGCAGGGTC
>NZ_DASYTH010000239.1:0-6016 GCF_036002505.1 Actinophytocola sp.
GCGATGTTCAGCGGCATCAGCAGCGCGGCGCTGCTCACCCCCGTGTTCCTGATCGGGTTCCCGCTGGCGGGCGTGCCGCGGCTGTCGACGGTGACCGCGATCGCCGCGTCGCTGTTGCTGGAGACCTCCGGGTTCGGCGCCGGCGTGGCCCGCTACACCGCGATGCGGCTGGTCGACGGGCGCACCGCGGCGTCGATCGTGGCGGTCACCCTGCCGGCCGGGGCGGCGGGGCGATCGCGGCCCGCCACGCCCCGGTCGCCGTGCTGCGCATCGGCTACGGCCTGCTCATGATCGCGCTCGCTGCCGATGGCCGACATGGACCGGGCCATCGCCGCCAACGCCACCGACGAGTTCATCAAACTGCTCGCCGGTCCCCGCCCGCTGCTGCGCAACCTGGGTGGCGGGCGGATCCTGGGGCGCCGCCATCGTCGCCGCAGCCCCTGTGGCGGCGGCGCGCGTGCACCAGCTGCATACCCGGCGATGCGTGCTGACCTGCACGGAGAACGGCCACGTCCCACGGTGCCGAATAGTTGCGGCGTCATAGTTTGTGCGTCGCCACGGCCGTTACCGGCCGCGCGTTCGCGCCGCCCCCGGCCGGGATGAGGACCCGGCCCAGTCGGGGTGAGAAGTGTGTGCACGCTCACCGAACCGGACCACCCGACGGTCCTACCGTCGCCTCGATAGCCACGAAAAGGAGGCGAGCAGATATGACAGCCGCACGCGCCACGCCGGTAACCGCCGCCGCGCTGCCCACCCGGCTGGCCGCCGGCATCGTCGGCGGCCTGGTCGGCGGCGTGATGTTCGGCATCCTCATGCAGATGATGGACATGATCCCGATGGTGGCGATGCTGGTCGGCAGCAAATCGGTCGCCGTCGGCTGGCTGGTCCACCTGGCCATTTCGGCGTTCATCGGCGCCACCTACGCGCTGATCTTCGCCCGGTGGGCCACCCGGCTGGTACCGGCCGCGCTGATCGGCCTGGGCTACGGGGTGGTCTGGTGGGTGCTCGGCGCGCTTCTGATCATGCCCGTGAAGCTCGGCATGGACGTCTTCGTGTTCAACAAGACGGCATGGCAGTCGCTGATGGGCCACCTCATCTACGGACTGCTCCTCGGCGTCGTCTACGCCCTGGTCCGGCCCCGCCTGCAGCACACCTGAACCACCCCGGATCATCATGACCATCCACCCTGACCCCGCCGCCGCGCCACCCATCCCCCGGGGGTCGCGGCGGCGGGCCACCACCGGCCACACCACACCGACCGACAGCCAGGTCGCCGCGGACCCCGCAGCGTATGGTCTGGATGACCGGTGCCTGGCTGACGGGCTGGACGCCCTGCACCAACCCGCCTGGGGCACGGCACCGCCGCCGTGGGCGCCCGGGCGACGCGAGGAGGCCGCACACGTGGAACGCATCGCGGCCGGCTACGACCGCACCTTTTGTATGTCCGAGGTGGACATCTTCGCCGACCTGTCCCCGGCCGAGATGGACGCCCTCGCCGCAGTAATGCCGATGAAGACCTACGCCGCCGCCGAGCTGCTGTACTCCCCGCACAACCCGGTGGAAACCCTGTTCATCCTCAAGAAAGGGCGGGTGCGGATCTTCCGGATCGCCGCCGACGGCCGGGCCCTGACCACCGCCCTGATCACCCCCGGCACCATCTTCGGCGAGATGGTGCTGCTCGGCCAGCACATGTACGACAACTACGCCGAGGCGCTCGACGAGGCCGTCGTCTGCGTCATGAGCCGGTCCCACGTCCAGCAGCACCTGCTGTCCGACCCACGCATCGCCACCCGCATCACCGAGATCCTCGGCCAACGCCTGATCGAGATGGAACGCCGGCTGTCCGACACCGTGTTCAAGAGCGTGCCCCAGCGCATCGCCGGCACCCTGGCCACCCTCGCCGGCCAGCAACGCCGCCTCGGCGTCGGACCGCGCACCGCCCAGGTGGCGCTGACCCACGAACAGCTCGCCGCCCTGGTCGGCACCTCCCGCGAAACCGCTACCAAGGTCCTGGGTGAGCTGGCCGACCGCGGCCTGATCCGCCTCGCCAGAGGAAAGATCACCATCGTCGACCTGGCCGGGATCTCCGCCGAAGCCGGCGACTGATCGGCTCGGCCCTGGACGCAGTGGGCTTCGGGCCTGGTGGTTGGCGTTGAGCAGGTCGGAGTGGCTTGTCTGTGGGCGTGGCGGGGTGGCCGGACGGGCGGGTAAAGGAAGCGTCGTTCGGCTCTGTCGACGTGGGGCTGCGGTTGTCGGAGTTGGTACGCGCGTTGGTCTCGGAGTTGGTCTCGCAGGCACCATTCGGCGCCGTGGTGACGCGCATGACCGTGTGTACGGGGCCGGGCTGCTCAGTCAGGTCAACGGTCGTGTTGCAGACTCATGCGGTCTGCGAGCGCGCCCTGTGCTGGTGACCATCCCCCTGGTCGTCGCTCGATTTTGATCATGGTCGTCGATGTGACAGCCGTGCGGGCGCAGGCACCGTCATGGGTTGACGTGCCGCCAGCGTCTGCGGTGGCCTTGGCCTCTTCGGTGAGCAGGTGGAAGCGCGGGCGAGCAGCTTGCGGGCGATGGCCACGGTCGCGATGCCGCGGCGCTCGCCATTGGTGGCACGGCCCGGCAGTGCGGGGCAGAGATCATTCGCCGGGTTTGCGGCCCGGCCACCAGTCGGTGATCGCGGTGATGATCTCTTCTGGTGCGTCCTCCTGGATGTAGTGCGATGCTCCGCGCAGGACGTGGGTTCTGTGCTGGGGGAACGTGCGTTCCCACCGCAGCCGGTGGGGTTCCTTGAAGCCCGGGTCCTTGTCGCCCCACACGATGAGCGCCGGTTTGTCCGCGACCCGGGCCAGCCCTTGCTCGACCTCGGCGAGCAGCTCGTGGGCGGCCAGGATTTCCCGTGGCATGACATGCACCGGTACCCGCGATGCGGGGGTGGGATGGGGCAGTTTGTACATCTGCCGCTCGGCCGGGGTGAGCTTCTTGCGCCTGATGCCGCCCTTCATGAACACGTTGACGAAGACATCGGCCCGCTTGACCAGCAGTCCGCCGAGGCCGGAGCTGCCCAGGGCGGTCGAGAACAGTTTGGTGGCCCGGTCGTGCAGCGGCCATGCCCAGGTGTTGCCGATCACGAACGCCCGGAACCACTCGGGGTGGCGGGTGGCCACCCAGAACCCGATCGGGCCGCCCCAGTCCTGCACCATCAGGGTGACCTCCCGCAGGCCGAGCTGCTCGACGAAGCCGTCGACGACGCGGGCGTGCTCGGCGACGGTGTACCGGTAGCCGGCCGGGGCGCTAGACAGCCCGAAGCCCGGGTAGTCCAGTGCCACACACCGGAACCTGTCCCGCAGCCCGGCCACGATGTGGCGGTAGAGGAACGACCAGGTCGGGTTTCCGTGCAGGGCCAGAAAGACCGGCCCGTCGCCCTCGTCGATGTAGTGGACGTTGGCCCCGTGCACGTTGAGGAAGCGGCTCTGGAACGGGAACAGCTCATGGTTGACCCAGGTAGGTCGAGTCACCGTCACCAACTCCTTCCGGCTGCGTCTGACGTGAGCCGCAACGATCCCTAACCCTGGCGCCTGGTGGAACATGCCGCGCCGCTCCGGTTGACCGTCCCGGTTGGGCGAATCTAGCCGACCGGACCGACACTTTCGTCCCCGTCGGGGGGCTTGGGTCTGGGCTGTCAATCCGGTCTGGTTGGCGGTTGCAGGATGCGGTGGTTCTGATATGACGGACTCGGCGGTTGGGACCGCGTCGGTCGCCGGGTCAGCCTGTCCCTCCACCGGGCCTGATCCGTCCACCGCCCATCGGAGGAGTTCGCAATGCCGGCGATGTCGCGGTTCGAGTCCGCGTTCTGCCGCGGCGCGGGCTGGCGCGCGTTCGCCAGCAGAATCGTGCTGCCCTGGGCGCTGCAAGGCGAGCGACTCGGCGGTGACGTGCTGGAGATCGGCGGCAGCGGTGCCGTGGCCGCCCGACTGCTGGCCACCCGACCCGGGGTGCGGATGACGGTCACCGACTACGACGAGGCGATGGTCGCCGCTGCCCGCGCCCGGCTGGCACGCGTCGCTGATCGGGCGGACGTGCGGCAGGCCGACGCCACCGATCTACCGTTCCCGGACAACAGGTTCGACGCGGTGCTGTCGTTCATCATGCTGCACCACGTCATCGACTGGGGGGCGGCGCTGGGTGAGGCGATCCGGGTGCTGCGCCCCGGCGGCGTACTCGTCGGCTACGACCTGATGGCCAGCCGCCCCGCCCAATGGCTGCACCAGGCCGAAGGCACCCGCCACCGCCTGATGGCGCCCGGCGAGCTTCGCGACCGGCTCGCCGGGCTGCCCGTCGAGGCGGTGCGGCTGCGACCGGGCCTCGCCGGCCTGGCCGTGCGCTTCACCGCACGCAAAACACTCGGATAGCCCTTATCTAGTTTTCGGGCGGCCAGGGGGTGCCGTGCAAGCGGAGCTAGAGCGGCCTGGGCCCAGCAGGGACACATGTTGTCGCCCGCGCTCGCTCAAACTCGACGAGCGGTGGTCCGGACCGGTGACGAACCGCCAAAGCCCTTCACCCTGCCGGCCTCTGGCGCGCACGGTGAGAACCACAAGCCCGGCAGGCATGGAGGTGCGTGATGGCGAGCGACGGTGTGATCTTCAAGCGGTGCGGGTGTCGCGATCCGCGGACCCGCAAGCGATTGGAGCAGAGCTGCCCGCGTCTGGCCGAGCGGCGGCATGGCAGCTGGTCCTTCCACTGCTCGGTGGCGACTATGTTCGGGCAGCGGGAGCGGGTCCGTCGCGGCGGCTACGCCACCCGCCGCGACGCCGAGGCAGCGCGCGATGAGCTGCTGGAGCGGTCCCGGGCGGAGCGCACCACCCAGACCTGGACCGTGGCCCGCTGGCTACGACACTGGCTGTCCACCCGCTGCAGCATCCGGCCCAGCACACTGCGCTCGTACACCGACCACGTCGAACGGCATCTCATCCCGTACCTGGGCCGGATCCGGCTGGGCGAGCTGACCGGCCGCGACGTGGCGGCCATGTTCGCCGCACTCGCCGGCACGCAAACTCGGTTGGGGCGGCCGCCGACCCCGTCGACGCTGCACCGCATCCGGGCCACCCTGCGCTCGGCGCTCAACGCCGCGATCCGCGACGGGCTGCTGCGCGACAACCCGGCCCGGCTCGCCGAGCTGCCCACACCGTGCCGGCCGCAAGCCCAGGTGTGGACCGACCCTCGGGTCGACGCTTGGCGGAGGACCGGGCAGCGGTTCGCGGTTGCGGTGTGGACCGCCAAGCAGCTCGTCGCGTTCCTGGACTTCGTCGCCGACGACCGGCTGTTCGCGATGTGGTGGCTGATCGCCCTGCGCGGGATGCGCCGTGGGGAGGCGGCCGGGCTGCGCTGGGTCGACGTCGACCTCGACCAGAAGATCATCATGATTGATCAGCAACGCCTTGCCTACGGCCGCACCGTCGCGGTCGGCCGCCCAAGACCGCAGCCGGCCGCCGCACCATCGCCCTGGACCGCACCACCGTGCGGCTGCTGCGCACCTACCTGCAACGCCAGCGCGCGGAGCGGCTCGCCGCCGGCGACGGGTGGCACGACTCCGGGTACGTATTCACCACCCTCGACGGGGCGGCGCTGCACCCGGACTGGTTGACCCGCCGCTTCCGCCGCTTCGTGGTCGACTCCGGGCTGCCGCCGGTGCGGCTGCACGACTTGCGCCACGGCGCGGCCAGCCTCGCCCACGCTGCCGGCGCAGACCTCAAGACCGTCCAGGAACAGCTCGGGCACACCAGCATCGTGCTCACCGCCGACACGTGCACCAGCGTCCTGCTTGACCTGCACTTCAAGGTCGCCGAAGCCACCGCCCGCTCCGAGCGAGCGAATGCCCCAGATCCCCGATTCGGGCGCGCCGAGGCATGGGCCAAGTGTGCTTCGACGTGCAACCGGACGACTTGAGCACAGCCGGGTCATGCGTGACAGCGTTCGCTCGACGTCATCGGACCGACGGTCTCGGTCGCGTCGAGGTCACCGA
>NZ_DASYTH010000240.1:0-43320 GCF_036002505.1 Actinophytocola sp.
GGTGCTGCTGTTCGACGAGCCGGTCAACGGCCTCGACCCCGAAGGCATCCTCTGGATCCGCAAGTTCATGCACCGGCTGGCCGACGAGGGCCGCACCGTGTTCGTCTCCAGCCACCTGCTCTCCGAGATGGCGCTCACCGCTCAGGAGCTGATCGTGATCGGCCGCGGGCGGCTGATCGCGCAGAGCAGCACCGAGGAGTTCGTGGCACAGGCCACCGAGAGCTCGGTGCTGGTGCGCAGCCCGCAGCTGGGCCAGCTCCGCTCGGCGCTCGGCCGGCACGGCGTGCACGTCCGCGACGACGGCGACAGCCTGGTCGTGTCCGGAATGGACATTGCCGAGATCGGCGAGCTGGCCGCGGCCACCGGCGCCGTGCTGCACGAGCTGAGCCCGCAGCGCGGCTCGCTCGAGGAAGCCTTCATCCAGCTCACGGGTGACTCCGTCGAGTACCACGCCGCCGGCGTCAGCTCCGGCAACGGCCACCAGCCCGACCTCGTCACCTCTGGGAAGTGAACGACATGACTCTGCTTGCCGTTGAACGAATCAAGCTGTTCACCACGCGCTCGCCGCTGTGGTGCACGCTGGTCGCCCTGGGCGTCACCATCGGGTTCGCCGCGCTGATCGCCGGCGTGGACAACGAGAACCCGGTGACCATCGCCAGCACCCAGTTCGGTTACAACTTCGGGCTGGTCGTGGTCATGGTGATGGCGGCGCTGGCGATCACCACCGAGTACCGGTTCAGCACCATCCGGGCCACCTTCCAGGCCATCCCGAACCGGAACTCCGTGCTGCTGGCCAAAACCAGCGTGGTGGCGCTGTTCGCCGGGATGATCGGGCTGGTCGCCTCGTTCGGCTCGGTGGCCATCTCCAAGCTGATCCGGCCGAACGCGGACCTGGCGATCAACACCGCGTTCGAGTGGCGCGAGGTGGCCGGCGTCGGGCTGGTCTACGCCATCGCGGCGGTGATCGCGGTCTCGGTCGGGTCGCTGGTCCGGCACTCCGCCGGCGCGATCTCGCTGCTGCTGATCTACACCCAGCTGGTGGAGAGCCTCGTCTCGCTGATCCCCAAGGTCGGCGACGACATCCAGAAGTGGATGCCGTTCTACGTGGCGAACCGGTTCCTCACCGGCAACCCGGACATCACCGGCCGGCCCATCGAGGAGGGGCCGGTGCCGTCGGCCTCGTCGCTGAGCCCCTGGTGGGCGCTGGCCTACTTCGCCGGTATCGCGCTGGTCTTCCTGATCACCGCGATGGTCGCGGCCAACAAGCGCGACGCGTAACTCACCACAGGAAAACCCGGGGGTCGGTGCGTACGGGGCGCCGGCTGGACGGGACCGAGGGGAAAACGGACCCGGGCCACCGATCGGGGGGTGGCCCGGGTCCGGCCCGTTTGTGAGCAAACCCTCCGCGGGATCGTGTTTTGTACAGCAGACCAGGGGGTAAAGACCACGTTAAGTTAGTGTGAGCTTTGCCACACCATGCGGACATGCGAGCTCACCAGGCTGTCAGATCGAGGTGACCGTCGGCGAACTCGCCTTGGAGGTTGACCCTTGACGGTGGCTGACACCAGCCCGCCCGCAGACATCGCCTCCCCGGAGGAAACGCATCCGAGCGTGAAGGAGTTGCGCGTCGAACCCACGATCGGCCTGGAGTGGTCGCAGGCCATCGAGCAGTGGGGCGGCGAACGCGCGACGAGCCCGGCGGACGCCCGTGCGGCCTGGGTGCACCGTGCGCCCGAGCAGCACGTGCTGGCGTTCTACCTGGCCGCCCGGGAGCAGGACCCGGACCTGCCCGCGCCCTGGTGGTTACGGGCCCTCGCGGCCAGCTCCATCCGCTCACGGGCCGAGGGCTTCTCCGTCGAGGACCGGGTGGCGAAACTGCTGGCCAGCCGGCCGGGCTGGGTGTTCGTGCCGTGGGCGGCCGTGGGCGACTCGGGCTTCTGGGAGTACATGCCCTCCGAGCGTGCGCTGAAGGTGCCCGGCGTGCCGACCACCCTGATGCTGACCGACCGGCACCCGGGCTGGATCGACATCGTGGCCGTGCACGCCGGCGACGCCGCGCCGCAGCCGATCACCGTGGCAGGCCTGGCCGACCTGCGGGCGAACCTGGCCAGGTTCGAGTCGCTGCGCCCGGGTTGATTTGCTCGGTCGCTGCGCGACCTGCGCCTGGCTGGGCACCGGGGTCTGTCTGGTCGCCTTAGCATCACGGGGTGACTGTGACCGAACACCAGACGTTCCCGCACGTGCCGAGCTTCGTGCACCGTGGCCGCCGGATGACCGCCGGGCAGGCGCGGGCGTGGGCCCGTGGCTGGGGTCGGCTCGGCCGCGAGCTGGGCGACCTGCCGCCCGGGCCGGCGGACCTGGACGCCTGGTTCGGCCGGCCCGCACCGGTGGTGCTGGAGATCGGCTCCGGGATGGGGGAGACCACCGCCCGGCTGGCCGCGGCCGCACCCGAGGTCAACTATCTGGCCGTGGAGGTGTACCAGCCGGGCCTGGCCCAGCTCCTGATGCGGGCCGAGGAGCTGGAGCTGGCGAACCTCCGACTTCTGCGCGGGGATGCCGTCGCGTTGCTGGACCAGCACATCGCGCCCGGGTCGCTGGCCGAGGTGCGGATCTTCTTCCCGGACCCGTGGCCGAAGACCCGGCACCACAAGCGGCGGCTGATCCAGCCCGGTTTCGTGGCGCTGGTGGCGAGCCGGCTGGCGGCCGGCGGGCTGCTCCGGCTGGCCACCGACTGGGAGCACTACGCCGAGCAGATGCTGGCCGTGTGTCAAGCCGAGCCGGCGCTGCGCAACCGGTACCCGGAATGGGCGCCGCGGCCCGAATGGCGTTCCGTCACCAAGTTCGAGGGGCGCGCTGAGCAGGCTGGGCGAACCAGCCGGGACCTGGTCTTCGAACGGCGTGACTCTGAGTAGACATACCCAGCGACACGCCACACGACCAGGTAGTTGAGGTCAACCGGCCCGGTACCGATATCTGTCACGTGACCGCACTGCGCGATGACGTCCTGCCGCTTTCCACCAGAACGGGCTCACCGGTTCCGGCGATCTTTGCCGAGGCGGAGAAGTTCATCCGGATGTTCCACCAGGCCCGACCGCGGGCCGGGCAGGTGGAGGCGAGGCTGGCCAAGGTGCGCGCGGAGGTGGCCGCCACCGGCACCTACCGGCACACCCCGGCGGAGCTCGCGTTCGGCGCCCGGATGGCGTTGCGGGAGAGCGGCTGGTGCCCGGCCGACGTGTCCTGGCGCGAGCTGCTGGTGCGCGACCTGCGGGACGTGCGGGACGCCGCGGCGGTGGCCGCCGAGTGCGCGCACCACCTGCGGGTGGCCACCGGGGACGGCCGGGTCAGCCCGATGGTGAGCGTGTTCGCGCCGGACACGCCGTGGCGGCCGGGTCCGCGCATCCGCAACGACCAGCTGGTGCGCTACGCCGGCTACCGCGAGCCGGAGGAGGCCGGAGGTTGGGGGCGGGCCCCTCGCCACGGCCGCCTACAGGGCGGCGGGGGCGGGGTGGAGTCGGTGCTCGGCGACCGGCGCTACGTCGACTTCACCATCGGGGTGTGCCGGCTGGGCTGGCGGCCGCCGAACGGCCGCGGCATGTTCGACGTGCTGCCGCTCGTGGTGGAGACCCCGGACGACGGGATCACGCTGCACCCGCTGCCCCGGGACGCGGTGCTGGAGGTCCCGCTCGCCCACCCGGAGCTGCCCTGGTTCGCCGGCCTCGGGCTGCGCTGGCACGCCGTACCGGTGATCAGCAACTGGCGGCTGTCCATCGGCGGCATCCACTATCCGGCCGCGCCGTTCAACGGGGTCTACATCTGCCGCGCCATCGGCGAGGACGTGCTGGCCGACGAGAACGCCTACGGGCTGGCCCGGATGATCGCCACCCAGCTCGGCCTGGACACCTCCTCCGAGCGCACGCTCTGGTTCGACCGCGCGGTGGTCGAGCTGAACCGGGCCGTGCTGCACTCGTTCGACGCCGCGGCCGTGCGGGTCGAGCACGCCGCCGAGGACTACGTGCCGGCCGCCGAGGACGCCAGCCGGCCGGTGTTCCGCAGCTGACCGGGTCGCTGGCAGGATCGGCGCATGCGGTCGCCGTTTCGCTTGCGTGCTCCGGTGGTTCTGCCCTGCGACCCGGCCTGCCCGGTGCTCCGCGACGCGGTGGTCGACGTCGACGTGCACGGCCGGATCTCCTACTGCGGTCCGGCTTCGGACGCCCCGGAGAGCCCCGGCCGGGTCGTCGACCGCACCGGGATCCTGTTGCCGGGCTTGGTGAACGCGCACGCGCACAGCCCGATGACGGTGCTCCGCGGGATGGGTGGCGACCTGCCGCTGCTGCGCTGGCTGCACGAGGTGATCTGGCCGGCGGAGGCGCGGCTGACCCCGGCGGACATCGAGGCCGGCATGCTGCTCGGCTCGGTGGAGATGCTCCGCGCCGGTGTGACCACCAGCACCGAGATGTACTTCCACGGCGAGCAGCTCGAGGCCGCGGTGCTGGCCTCCGGTGCCCGGTTGGTGGCCACCATGGCGGTCATCGACGCGCCCGGCTGGGACTGGCGCGCCATGATCGAGGGCATCAACGCCTGGATCGACACGGACGGGCTGCGGCACGGGCCGGACGACCGGATCGAGGTCGGTTACGGCCCGCACTCGGCGTACACGCTTCCGCCCGAAGCGCTGACCCTGGTCGGTGAGGCGGCCCGGGCCCGGGACGCGCTGGTGCACATCCACGTCGCCGAGGCCGCCGGCGAGGACGCCACGCAGCGCGAGCGGTACGGCTCGGTGCCGGCCATGCTCGAGGAGGTCGGCCTGCTGGGCGGCCGGGTGCTGGCCGCGCACGCGATCCACCTGTCCGATGCGGACATTCAGACGTTCGCCCGGGCCGGGGTGAGCGTGGCGCACTGCCCGGGCTCCAACGCGAAGCTGGCCTCGGGCACGGCTCGCCTGGTCGACCTGCGCACGGCCGGTGTCCGGGTGGGGCTGGGCACCGACGGTCCGGCCAGCAACGACGACCTCGACCTCTGGGAGGACATGCGGCTGGCCGCCCTGCTCGCCCGGCTGTCCACAATGGACTCAACTGCTCTCGGCGCCGCCGACGTTTTGCTGATGGCCACCCGCGGAAGCGCGGAATCGTTGGGGCGCAACGACATCGGCGCGCTCGAGCCCGGGCGCTGGGCCGACCTGGTGCACGTCGACGTGGACGACCCGGCGTTCGTCGGCGGAGTGGACGTACCGGACGAGCAGTTGCTGGCGAACCTGGTCTGGGCGGCCGGTTCCCGGACGGTGCGCGACGTCTGGGTGGCCGGCGAGCAGGTCGTCGCGGACGGCGAGCCGACGAAGGTGGAGCGGGCGAAGGTGCAGGCGGCGGCGAGCGCGGTCACCCGCCGCCTGCTTGCGTCCTAGTCACTCGCCGATCAGACCGGGGCCCCACCGGGTGGGCCGGAAGACCGCGAGCACCGCCGGCCGTGGCTGGTTGGTGCCACCGTCCGGCCAGTGCGAGGTCGGCGCCGCGATCGTGCCGCCCTCGCCCGGGTGCTGCACCGAGACCAGCACGAACCGGTCCTCGATCACCGGTCCGCAGGTCTCCGCGGCGAACGGCACGGTGAGGAACTGCTTGACGTGCCCGCGCTCGGTGCCTTCTAGCGGCACCGCGAACAGCCCGTCATTGGACCGCAGCGCGTTGCCGTCGGTGGCGATCCACAGGTTGCCCCAACGGTCGAAGGCCACATTGTCCGGGCAGGAGATGGGGCTGACCTTCGTCTTGTCGAACCCGCCGAAGTAGGTGTCGGCCGCGGCCGGGTCACCGCAGACCAGCAGCAGGCGCCAGGCGAACGTGGTGCCGGTGTGGTCGCCGCGGCTCTCCTCCAGCTCGAGGATGTGCCCGTGCCGGTTGACGTTGCGCGGGTTGGCCTCGTCGGCCGGCGGGTTCGTGCCGGCGCCGCGGTTGGTGTTGTTGGTCAGCGCCGCGTAGATGCGCCCGGTCTTCGGGTTGGGCTGGACGTCCTCAGGGCGGTCCATCTTGGTGGCGCCGACCGCGTCCGCGGCGAGCCGGGTGAACACGTACACGTCGGTCGCGCTGAACCCCGGCACGAACGAGGTGTTGTTGTGCGCCAACGGAATCCACTGCCCGGTGCCGTCGAACCCACCGTCCGACGGGAGCGCGCCGGTGCCGGTGATCTCGCTCGCGGGACTGTCCCCGGTGAACGTGGCGACGTAGAGCGTGCCCGAGTCGAGCAGCCGCTTGTTGTGCTCGCGCGCCCGCCGCCCGTCGCCGTGCCGCATGCGCTCGTCGGAGACGAACTTGTACATGTAGTCGAACCGCTCGTCATCGCCCAGATACGCGACCACCCGGCCGTCCCGCGCCACCTGGATGGTGGCGGCCTCGTGCTTGAACCGGCCGAGCGCCGTGTGCTTCACCGGCGCCTCGTCCGGGGTGTACGGGTCGAGCTCGACGACCCAGCCGAACCGGTTGGTCTCGTTCGGCTCGAGCGAGACGTCGAAGCGGCGGTCGAACCGCTCCCACTTGCGCTCGCTGCCCGCGCCGGTGATGCCGTAGCGGGTCAGCCGCGCCTTCAGCACCGGATCGGTGACCAACCCGGCGTTGCCGAAGTACTGGTTGAAGTTCTCCTCGCCGGACAGGATCGTGCCCCACGGCGTGACGCTGCCGGAACAGTTGTTCAGCGTGCCGAGGACGGTCCGCCCGGTCGGGTCGGCCGAGGTCTTCAGCAGGTCGGTGCCGGCGGCCGGGCCACGCACGGTGAACGGTGAGGTCACGGTGATCCGGCGGTTGTAGTGCCGGTCGACGACCGGGCGCAGGCCGCCGCGGCGTTCCTGCTCGACCACCACGACCGACATGCCATGCGCCGCCCAGGCGATCCGGACCTGGTCCTCGGTCGGGTTGGCCGGGTCGTAGCCGGCGAACAGCATCGGCTCGGTGGTGTACTCGTGGTTGCTGATCATCAGCATCCGCCCGCCGCGCAGCGGAACCATGCCGCAGTAGTCGTTGTTGAAGCCGAACTGCTTGGCCTGGGCCGCGGCGGTCTGGTTGGCGAAGTCGAACGCGGGTGCGCCGGGCAGCACCGGGTCACCCCAGCGGATCACCACGCTCTGCTCGTAGCCCTCCGGGATGACCACCCGGTCCTCGACGTTTGGTGCGACCGGGGTGAAGTTCACGCCGCGCGGGCCGCGCTGGTGACCGGGCCCGGCGCCGTCGGGCTCGGCGGCCGCGACCGTGCCGCCCAGCGCCGCGGCACCGGCCCCCGCGACGGCCAGCACCGCTCCGGTCCGGAGAATGCCCCGGCGGCTGATGATGCCGCTGACCACATCCCCGAAGTAGACGTTGTCCGACGTGTTCGGTGCGTCGTGGGCGCAGGCATTGCCGCAGCGGTACCGGCACGTCATGGGTGAACGGCCGTTCGGGTGGGCGGGGATCAGCGGTAACAACCGGCCGGGCTGGTCAGCGGTGGACACCGGGCGCCTCCTGGAGTCTGGGGGAACGCGCCGACGTTAAGAGAAGCCAAGCCAGGCGAAGACGACATCGGGGTGAACGGATGACGAATTCCGACTCGGCGGCGCCTAGAACCCGATCGGCTCGCGCACCAGGACCACCGTGCCGCGGCCGGGGAACGCTTCGCGCTCGATGATCAGGATCTTGCCGATGAAGGACGCGAACCCCTGCGGCCGGATCCGCTCGTACTCGCGCGGCAGGCTGTAGGTCCGGATCCGCCGCAGTGCCGTGTCCAGGTCCGGCACCACCTTCTGGCTCCCCACGACCCAGATCGCCTGGCCCGCCCCCGCGGCATACGAGGCGAGCTGGCTGCCGCTGGCCGACGCCGCGAGCATCAATCCGTCCTCGGTCACCGCGTGCACGCTCCCCACCACCACGTCCGGCGCCGCGCCGGCCCTGATCTGGGCCTGGAAGTCGTGGGCGAGGTCGGGCAGACCCTTGCGGACCGAGCGGAACTCGCCGGACCCGTTGACGTCCTCGGCGATTCCGGACAGCCGCAGCGTCTCGCCGTTCGCGGTGAAGATCTCCTTGTCCCGCGGCAACAGCTCACGCACCAGGTGCCGGGCGTCGGCAACCGTGTCCACGATGTGCGGGGTGAGGTTGCGGTCGGCGAGCGCGGCGGCGGCCCGGCGCAGCCGCTCCACACCTGCCGGCACGGCAAAGGTTTCGTCAGCGACCAGCTCCTGGGTGGTCATCGGTTCCCCTCCATGGTTCCCATTGGTAACTGACCCCATCATCTGTAACCATGGACGGGTGCGGAAGAAGGCACCTTTTCCTGCCTCGGTAACCCTCGAGGAACCAATGAGGCACAAGGCCTGCAAGGCCCGGCAGATTCTCGACCGGGTCGGCGACAAGTGGTCGATCGCCGTCATCCACCAGCTCGGCACCGGAACCAAGCGGTTCACCGAGCTCCGCAACGGCATCGACGGCATCAGCCAGCGCATGCTCACCGCCACCCTGCGCGCCCTCGAACGCGACGGCCTGGTGCGGCGAACCGTCCACCCGGTCGTCCCGCCCCGCGTCGACTACGAGCTCACCCCGATGGGCCGAACCCTGCTCGGCACCATCTGCCAGCTCCTGTCCTGGGCCTTCGAGCACAGCGACGAGATCGACCAGGCGCGCGCCGACTACGACGCCCGAGTGGCCGCCTCATGATCGCGCGGTTGGAATGCATCGTCCTGGACTGCCCCGACGTCCACGTGCTCGCCCGGTTCTACCAGGCACTGCTCGGCGGCGAGATCGACCGGCCAGACCGGCGCTGGTCGGTCGACGACGACTGGTCGACCCTGCACACCGACGCCGGCCTGGTGCTCGCCTTCCAGCGCGCCAAAGACCACCAGCCGCCACGCTGGCCGGACCCCGAACACCCGCAACAGTTCCACCTCGACCTGAAGGTGCCGGACCTCGACGCAGCGCAGCGCCAAGTACTCGACCTCGGCGCCACGCTGCTGGACGACACGCGCGGCTGGCGGATCTTCGCCGACCCCGCCGGCCACCCCTTCTGCCTGCTGCGTGGTTAGCCCGAAGTTGCTGTGGCTCTGCGTAGATCTTCGGTGGTTCACCTGTGAAAACGTGTCGATCAAGCCGGTTGCTGTAGCCAGGAGCGATGGTGCTGCTGGCTACAGGACGCGCCTGTTCGTCGGCCGTGGGCCGAGCGTGGCGAACGCGTCCTTCCTCACGCCCAGGGTGACCAAGGACGCTTTCCCCGCGCCGCCCGAGATCGCCTGCCCAGCTCAAACCTGATGCGCAAACAGTTGATCATTCGCAACTTCGGGTTAGCGTTCGGCGTCGCCGCGGATGAACTTCTCCACGGCTTCGTGGGCTGTGGGGTCGGAGTACTGCTCGGGTGGGGACTTCATGAAGTAGGAGGACGCCGACAGGAGGGGGCCGCCGATGCCGCGGTCGAGGGCGATCTTGGCGGCGCGGACGGCATCGATGATCACGCCGGCGGAGTTGGGGGAGTCCCAGACCTCGAGTTTGTATTCGAGGTTGAGGGGGACGTCGCCGAAGGTCCTGCCTTCGAGGCGGACGTAGGCCCATTTGCGGTCGTCGAGCCAGGGGACGTGGTCGGACGGTCCGATGTGGATGGACGCGCGCTCCATCTCGTGCGAGATCTGGGAGGTGACCGACTGGGTTTTGGAGATCTTCTTGGACTGGAGCCGTTTGCGCTCCAGCATGTTCATGAAGTCCATGTTGCCGCCGAAGTTGAGCTGGTAGGTGCGCAGCAGTTCGACACCGCGGTCCTCGAAGAGCTTGGCCAGCACCCGGTGCGTGATGGTGGCGCCGACCTGGGACTTGATGTCGTCGCCGACGATCGGCACGCCGGCCTCGGTGAACTTGGCCGCCCACACCGGATCGGAGGCGATGAACACCGGCAGCGCGTTGACGAACGCCACCCCGGCGTCGATGGCGCACTGCGCGTAGAACCGGTCCGCGTCCTCCGAGCCCACCGGGAGGTAGGACACCAGCACGTGCGCGCCGGACTCACGCAGGGCGGCGACCACGTCGACGGGTTCGTCGTCGGACTCGTCGATCATTTCGCGGTAGTACTCGCCGAGCCCGTCGAACGTGGGCCCGCGCTGCACGGTCACCCCGAGCGGCGGCACGTCACAGATCTTGATCGTGTTGTTCTCGCTGGCCACGATGGCCTCGGACAGATCCCGGCCGACCTTCTTGGCGTCCACGTCGAACGCCGCGACGAACTCGATGTCCCCCACGTGGTACTGGCCGAACCGCACGTGCATGAGGCCGGGGACGCGGGCGGCGGGATCGGCGTCACGGTAGTAGTGCACACCCTGCACGAGCGACGCCGCGCAGTTCCCGACCCCGACGACGGCTACCCGAACAGTCTCGCCCATCCGCTTTCTCCTTAACTCGATGCTCCGCGGCCCCGGGCCGCGGTTCTCAGTTGGGGGTGCCGCCTCGTTGCTGGCGCTGTTCCTCCGCGATCAGCTCGTTGAGCCATCGCACCTCCCGCTCGCTGGTCTCCAGCCCGAGCCGGTGCAGCTCCCGGGTGTAGCGGTCGATCTGCTCGCCGGCCCGCGCCATCGCCGCGCGCAGACCCTCCCGGCGTTCCTCGACCCGGCGCCGGCGGCCTTCCAGGATCCGCATCCTGATCTCGGCCGGTGTCCGGGAGAAGAACGCCATGTGGACGCCGAACCCCTCGTCGTCCCACGTCTGCGGGCCGGTGTCGGCCAGGAGCGCGGCGAACCGCTCCTTACCCTCCGCAGTCAGCTTGTAGACCCTTTTCGCCCGGCGGCCCCAACTGCGCGCCGAACGGTCGTCGGTGTCGGCCTCTGGAAGTTCCTCGACGATGAGGCCCGCGCGCAGCAGCCGGCGCAGCGTCGGATACAGCGAGCCGTAGGAGAACGCGCGCAGCGTGCCGAGCATCTCGTAGAGCCGTTTGCGCAGCTCATAGCCATGCATCGGGGCCTCGTGCAGGAGCCCGAGGATCGCGAACTCGAGCATCGGCACCCCCGTCCATGGGTATCTATGATCTACCGGCTCACTATATCGCTCCGATACATCCACGGCACCCACAGTGGCGTTGATCACTTCGACCGGCGTGTCCTGTCGGCCGAACGGTGTCTCGACGTGGTAACGGCGCCGCGTAGTCTGTCTCTCGTGCAAACCCAGCGGCAGGTAGTCGACTACGCGCTGCAGCGCCGTGCGCTGCTCGCGGACGTCTACGCGGGCCGCGTCGGCACCATGGAGGTGTGCGACGCCGGGCCGTACCTGCTGCGTGCCGCCAAATTCCACGGTCAGCCGAGCGACGTGACCTGCCCGGTGTGCCGCAAGGAACCGCTCACCCGGGTGTCCTGGGTGTACGGGGACGAGCTCAAGCACTCCGCCGGGTCCGCGCGGGCGCCGGAGGAGCTGGTCCGCATGGCGGCGCAGTACGAGGAGTTCACCGTCTACGTCGTCGAGGTATGCCGCACCTGCAGCTGGAACCACCTGGTGCAGTCATACGTCCTGGGGACGGGTGGACTGGACACCCGGAAGCCACGTAGGAGGACGGCCGCGGAGTGAGCCTGACGCACGTCATCGCCCAGCTCCGTACGCCGCACCCGTTGCCGTTGCACTGGAAGGCCTGTTTGTGAACGACCACCGCGATACGCGGCATCGCCGGGGCGAGCCCGCCTGGCCGACCGGGGACGACCCGGACGGCGCCAGGTGGCCGCGCTCCGAGGAGTCGCAGGAGCGCACCGGTTTCTGGAGCCCGCTCTGGGATGAGGACGACGAGGCGCCGGCCCCGCGGCCGGCCGCCCGGGCCAACGGCAGATCCGGCAACGGCGGCGGCGCCGCCCGGACCCAGCACGTCCCGCAGCCCACCCAGGCGATCCGCCGGCCGGGCGGGCCGAACGCGCCCACCGTGGCGCTGCCGGGCCGCGGCCCGGGATACCCGCGGGTGCCGCGGGACAACTCCAACGACCCGACCGAGCTGCTGCCGGCGACCCCGGGGGGGACCCGCCGGGAGCCGGACCTGCTCACCCACCGCGACCCGGACTACGACGAGGACGGCGACCTCCTCGAGGACGAGGACCGGCCGCTCACCGAGGAGGAGCGCCGGCGCCGCCGGAAGAAGATCTGGCGTCGGGTCCGGCGCACCATGTACGTGTTCCTGGTCCTGATGATCGTCGGGCCGGTGCTCGCCTTCCTCATCACTTACCAGTTCGTCGCCGTGCCGTCGCCGGAGGACGTCCGGACCGGCGCGGACCAGGTCGTGACCATGAAGTACGCCAACGGGGACGAGCTGACCAAGATCGTCCCCGAGGGGGCCAACCGGACGTTCGTGACCTGGGAGGAGCTCCGGGCGGCGCCCAAGGTGCTCAACGCGGTGTTCGCGGCCGAGGACAACACGTTCATGACCAACGCCGGGTTCGACATCAGCGGCGTCATGCGGGCCGGCTGGAACCAGCTCTCCGGCGGCTCCGGCGGCGGCTCCACGATCACCCAGCAGTACATCAAGGTGGCCACCGGCAACGACCAGAAGTCGCCCATCCGCAAGGCGGTCGAGGTGGTCAAGGCCTACAAGATGAACCGCACCTTCTCCAAGGAGCAGATCATCACGGCCTACCTGAACACGATCTACCTCGGGCGCAGCGCCTACGGCATCGCCGCGGCGTCCAAGGCCTATTTCGGCGCGGAGTTCAAGAACCTCAACCAGTCGCAGGCGGCGCTGCTGGCCGGCATGATCCAGGGGCCGGGCAAGTTCAAGGACCTCACCTACATGCAGCGGCGCTGGAACTACGTGATGGACCAGCTGGTCTCCAACGGCTGGCTGCCGGCCGCCGAGCGCAAGGCCGAGCAGTTCCCCGCGCCGGTGCCCTACGAGCAGACCAAGACCAAGGCGCTGACCGGCCCGCGCGGCCAGATCCAGCGAGCGGTGTTCAACGAGCTCCAGGAGAAGGCCGGGCTGTCCGACGACGACGTCCAGCGCGGCGGGTTCACCATCCAGACCACGATCGACCCGCAGGCCCAGTCGCTCGCCGAGGACGCGGTCAACCAGGTGATGAAGGGCCAGCCGCAGAACCTCCGCCCGGCACTGGTCGCGGTGGACCCCAAGACCGGCGAGATCAAGGCGTACTACGGCGGCGCGGACGGCGTCGGCACGAACTGGGCGGACGCTCCGCAGGAGCCGGGCTCGTCGTTCAAACCGTTCGACCTCGTGGCGCTGCTCAAGACCGGCAAGGGCCTGGGCGAGGAGTACGACGTCTCGGTGAACACGTTCCCCGGCCGGTCCAAGCCGGTGGCCAACGCCAGCAATCCGACCTGCAAGATGTGCACCGTCGCGGATGCCATGAAGCAGTCCCTGAACACCATCTTCTACAACATCGTGACGAACACGCTGCGCCCCGGCGGCCCGCAGAAGGTGGCCGACGCGGCGAAGGAGGCGGGCATCACCGAACCGCTCGCCCCGGCCGCGCAGGATTCCAACATCTCCATCGGTGGTGGCCAGACCCAGGTGAGCACCGTCGACATGGCCTCGGCCTACGCCACGTTCGCCGCCCGCGGCATGTACCGCTCGCCGCACCTGGTGGCCAAGGTGCTCAACCCGGACGGCTCGGTGTACTGGCAGGCGTCGGCCGACGAGAAGCAGGCCTTCGACAGCGACGCGAAGCAGAACGAGAAGATCGCCCGGAACGTCACCGAGGCGCTGCTTCCGGTACCCGGCTACTCGAAGATCCCGTGCGCGGACGGGCGGCTGTGCGCCGGCAAGACCGGAACCCACCAGCTCGGCGACACCGGGAACAACGCGAAGGCCTGGATGGTCGGCTACACCCCGCAGCTCTCCACCGCGGTGTCACTGAGCGGGGCGAACGGCGAGGCGATCAACGACGCCAAGGGCGGCGACATCTTCGGTGCCAAGGTGCCCGGCAAGATCTGGCAGACGTTCATGAACAACTACCACAAGACGTTCAAGCTGCCGAAGGAGAACTTCGGCCTGTACGAGGCGATCGGCAAGGAGGGATCGCAGTTCTCCACCTCGGCCAGCTCGCCGCCGTCCGGACCCGGCCAGCCGACGACCACCACGACGACCAGGGACCGCGGCCGGCCCACCGACCCGCCGACGCCGACCACCACGACCACCACGCAACGGTTCCCGCGACCGACGGTCCCCACCGTCACCGGTGGCTTCGGCCCAGGCGGCACCGGCGGCTAGTGGCGGGTCTGAAATCATCGCGGCACAGCACGCGCCGACCAGCCAACCGCACCTCAGGGGACCGTGACGGCACCCAGCCACGGTCCACCCGGCAACCGCACCGCCGGCTGGAACGCGCCCACCGCATCGAAATTCCGGGGAGGCGGGCTAGTGCCAGACGAGACGCCCGCGGCGCGCGAGGAGAACCCCGAGCGGGTCGAGGAAGCCGGCTCGCCGCCAACCAGCGGGATCGAGGACACCGACTCGCTGACGGCGGCGGATCGGGTGGTGCCGACGTGGACCGAGCCGCTGGCGGCCGGGGCGAGCGCGCCGTTCGGCGGGCCTCTCGGGCGGCACGCGGTGATCGGCCGGCACTGGTTCTGGACGCCGCTGCGGGTGTGCCTCCTGCTGGCGGTGGCGATGCTGGCGCTGGGCTGGTTCGGCAAGGCGGCCTGCGCCCAGCAGTACTACAACCAGGATGCCAAGGTCCTGGAGCTGGACTGGCGGTCAAACCGGGCGTTCAGCGCGATGTGCTACTCGGACATCATCCCGCTGTACTCGGCAGAGCGGCTGAACCAGGGCGGTTTCCCGTACCGCACCAAGTGGATCGACGACGAGGGCAAGCCCACCGCGCACGACCGGTACATGGAGTACCCGGTGCTGACCGGGATGTTCCAGTGGGTCAACGCCAAGCTGGCGCAGGGCTGGGTGCGGCTGGCCGACGGCTCGTCGTGGATGCCGACCGCGCTGCCGGTGGTGATGTACTTCGACATCTCCGCGTTCTGGCTGGCGCTGGCCTGGCTCGTCACGGTGTGGGCGGTGGCCAGGACGGCGCGCCGCCGGATGTGGGATGCGGCGCTGGTGGCGGTCTCCCCGCTGGTGGCGGTGCACGCGTTCACCAACTTCGACACCCTGGCCACGGCCTGCGCGGCGGCCGGCATCCTGGCCTGGGCGCGACGGCGGCCGGCACTCGCCGGGGTGCTGCTGGGCATCGGCGGGGCGGCCAAGCTGTACCCGCTGTTCCTGCTGTTTCCGTTGCTGCTGCTGTGTTTCCGGGCGGGTCGGTTGGCGGCCTGGCGGTCCGCGACGATCAGCGCGGCGCTCACGTGGGTGGCGGTGAACCTGCCGATCTGGTGGACCTACCGCGAAGGCTGGTGGGAGTTCTTCCGCCGCAACAGCTTGCGCGGGGTCGACCCGGACACGATCTACAACGCGATCAGCCAGTGGACCGGCTGGCAGGGGTTCGACGGACCACTGGACTTCCAGCAGACGCCGACCACGCTGAACGCGGTGACCGCGGCGCTGTTCATCGCCTGCTGCCTGGGAATCGGTTTCGTGGCGCTGCACGCGCCGATGCGGCCACGCCTGGCGCAGCTCAGTTTCCTTGTGGTGGCGGCGTTCCTGCTGACGAACAAGGTGTGGAGCCCGCAGTACTCGCTGTGGCTGGTGCCGCTGGCGGTGCTGGCCGTGCCGCGGTGGAAACCGCTGCTGGCCTGGATGACCATCGACGCGCTGCTGTGGGCGCCGCGGATGATGTTCTACCTGGGTGTCGATCCGGCCAACGCGAAGAAGGGCTTGCCGATCGACTGGTTCCTCGGCGCCGTGGTGGTCCGCGACCTGGCCGTGCTCGCGCTGTGCGCGCTGGTGATCTACGAGATCTACCGCCCGGCGCGGGACCGGGTCCGGGTGGCCGGCGACGACGACCCGGCCGGCGGGGTGCTCGACGGCGCTGAGGATGCCCGCCCCCGCCCCCCTGCGGGAGGCAAGGGGGCGCGGGCCCACCCCCCACCTGTCGTTTCACGTTGAACACGGAAAAACAGCGGCGCTCAGCGGTCGGCGAGCCGGCGGACGAGCTTCAGACCTGACCAGATCGTGTCCACCGCGACCACCTTCACGTCCACCAGCCCGTTCGCCAGCGCGTGCGCGCGCACGACATCCTCGGTCAGATCGGTGCGCACCCCGGAGGACTTCTTCGGCCAGGCGATCCACAGCGCCCCGTTGACCACGGTCCGCTCCACCGCTTTCGCCCAGCCGCGGCGCAGATCCGCCAGCGTTGGGCAGAACATGAGCACCACGTCGTAGGGCTCCCGCCCGGCCCGCGTCTGATGTGGACAGTCGAGAATGAACCCGGCCGGCGCGCCGGCGAGCAGCACCCGCGAGCTCTGCTTGATGCCCAGCTTGACGGTCAGCGGCTTGCCCGAATAGCCGGCCGTGGTCATGTGCCCGACCGCAGCGGGTCCGGTTCGGGCGCGGCGAGCTCATCGTCCACGGTGGACCGCGCATGGAGGAATGCGAAGAACAGCGCGGCCAGCAGCGCCGCCCGGCCCCACACGCCGACCATCACGGCCTGCGCGGCGAGCCCGTCGAAGATGCCGCCGTGCTTGCCCCAGCCGATCTCGTAGTACCAGCGGAAGATCCCGATGCCCATGGCCGCGTCGGCGATGAAGTAGGCCGCGATCCAGCCCCACCGGATCCGCAGCAGCACGAACATCGGCACCAGCCACAGCGTGTACTGCGGCGAGTGAACCTTGTGCAGCAACAGGAAGCCGCACAGCATCGCCGCGGACACGGCGACCCAGGGGTAGGTCCGCTCCCGCTGGTAGCGCGCCCAGCCGAGCATGCAGGCGATCATGAACGAGGCCAGGATCGAGGTCATCGACAGCAGGCTGATCCATTGCTGCACCGCGGGGTTGTCCGGGTTGGAGTCCGGCCGCAGCCCCCAGAACCAGATGGAGTTCGTGGTGATGTCCGCCTTGCGCTCCCATTGGAACAGGAAGGACGCCTTCCACCCCTGGAACCCGGCCACCGCGAACGGCACGTTGATCAGGACCGCGGTCAGCAGCGCCGAGCCGGCCACCTGCACCACCCCGACGACCCGGGGCCGGCCGCGGGGCAGCTCCTGCCCGCCGCGGCCGCCGGTGCCCACGTACAGCATCAGCGGCAGCACGAAGATCGCCGGGTAGAGCTTGAACGCGAAGCCCACGCCGAGCAGCACCGCGGCCATCGTGGCCCGCTCGAGCAGCGGCCGGTCCGCGCCGAGCCGGCCCCACCCGCGGTGCACCACGTACACCGCGGCGACCGCGCAGGCCACCACCGGCAGCTCCCAGTTGTGGAACGCGTAGAGCACCAGTGGCGGGCCGATCGCCCAGATCAGCGCGCGCCAGCGGGAGAGCTTGCCCAGCAGCCACGCGGTGAACAGGCCGAACGGCGCCAGCAGGATGGCCGAGGCGAGCAGGAACTGCGCGTCGTTGCCGGCGAACAGGGCGGCGAACCACATCAGCACGCCGGTGAGCACCGGGTACTCGACCACGCCGCCGACCAGGCTGCCGTCCGCGGCCATCCGCCCGTGGATGTAGGGGAAGACGTGCTTGTCGATGTCCCGGCCGAGCCACAGGTACTGGATGTCGGAGTAGCAGACGTCCTTCTTGTTGCGGACCTCGAAGTCCAGCCCGCTGACGCTGCGGCCCCGGTCGTCGAAGCCGGGCCCGGCGCACCGGTCCTTGTTGATGAACCCGAGCACCATGGTCACGCCGCAGAGCAGCACCAGCACGGCGAGGGCGGTGCGGCCCAGCCGCGCGGCCCGGCCGGCGGTGCGCTCGGGACGGGGCGCGGCGGCCGGTTCGGGCAAGGCGCTCTCCGTCCTGTCCGCCGTCCCTGACTGGCTGATCCTGGGCACCGCCGAGTCGGCCATCACCGCCCCAGCGCCGCTCTCAGGAACGCGATGTCCCCGGCCTGCCCCCCGGCCGGGGTCTCCACCACGACCGGTGCGCCCGCGGCCTCGACCACGGCCACCAGCTGCTCGGCGGCGATGGTGCCGGCCTCGATGTTGGCGTGCCGGTCGCGCCAGGAGCCGAACTCGTCCCGGGAGCTGTTCAGGTGCACCAGGTCGATCCGCCCGGTGATGGCCATGATCCGGTCCACGATGCCGTCCAGGTCCTCGCCCGCGGCGAACGCGTGGCAGGTGTCCAGGCAGAAGCCCGCGCCGAACTCGGCCACCTCGTCCCAGAGCCGCGCCAGCATGTCGAAGGCGCGGGCCATGGCGTTGTCCCCGCCCGCGGTGTTCTCGATCAGGATCGGTAACGGGAAGCCGCCCTCGGTGGCCTGCCGCTCGAAGAACTTGCGCCAGTTGACCAGGCCCTCGGCCGGATCCTCGCCCCTGGTCACGTGGCCGCCGTGGACGATCAGCCCGGCGGCCCCGATCTTCGCGGCCACCTCGGCGTGCTGGGTCACCGTCTTGCGGGACGGGATCCGGATCCGGTTGTTGGTGGAGGCGATGTTGACCGGGTAGGGGGAGTGCACGTAGACGGTCAGGCCGGCCTCCTGCAGCGCGTCGGCCTGCGGGTGCGGTTTGGGCGCCTTCCAGCTCTGCGGGTCGCCCAGGAAGAACTGCACCACGTCGGCCTTACGCTCGAGGGCGCCGCCGAGAACGTCCTCGGCGTGGATGTGGGCGCCGATGCTCATAGGAAACCAGCGTAGTCGGTGGTGGTTCGGTTCCGCTCCGCTCGTCGATTGCTAGTCCGAACGGGTCAATAAGCCTGGCCAGCGTCACCGTATCGAGCTACCGTCGTTTTTCACACGGGACCTACTGGTCAGTACCTACCCGGAGGGATGAGCATGCGACGGCGCGTGAGGGTGTCCGCGGGCGCGGTGGCACTCACCTTCGCCCTGTCCGCCACCCTGTGGCTCTCCGGAAGCGCCGCCGCCGCACCGGCACCCATCGTCATCGGCAGCTGCGCCACCTCCGTGCAGGGCGCGCCGGGCCAGCCGGTGTCGCTGAGCCCCAGCGCCGTGCTCTCCCCGGTGGTCTCCGCGGTCAAGGCGGTGGACCCATTGGGGCTGATTTGGCCCGGAGTGAAGAGCGCCCTCTCGGCATTGCCACCGATCCCGATCGGTGTGTTGCCCACCGGCACCGGCTTCATCTCAGGTGCTGCCATTGCCACCAGCGTCATCGCCAAGCTGCCCCTACTCGGTCTCCTGTTCGCTGACGCCATCCGCTCGAGCTTGACGTCGCTCTGTGGGGTGACCGTGACGGGGGTGAACGCGGTGGCGGCTCCCGTGCAGAGCGGTGCGGAGCAGCTCGCCGACGCCGCGAACCAGGCCGAGAGCCAGCTGGTGCCCGGTGCCGGCGGCGGTGGCACCCAGCCGGGGACCAGCAAGCCCGGCGGCGGCAGCGGTGGTTCGAGCCCCGGTGGCGGCTCCAGCTCCGGCGGCTCCTCTCCGCTGCTGCCCAACCAGCCCGTGCTCGGCGGCATGTCCGCCGACGACCTCAGCCAGTTCCTCTGGCCCGGCGGCCGCTCACCGATGACCGACTACAGCGGCATCCCGTACGCCCGGGCGGGCCTGTTCGCCCCGTCGCCCGGGGTCCGCTACGGCGGCGCGGTGTCCGGCTACACCCCGCAGTTCGGCATCCTCGGCAGCGCGGGCCAGGACGGCGTCCAGGTGGCCGGCAACGCCGAGGCGTTGCGCCCGCCGAGCGGCACGAAGATCGCGCTGCCGGTGCTGCTGGCGGTGTTCGCCCTGGCCGGAGTGACCGCGGCGCTGGTCCGCACCTGGGTGCTGCGCCGGGCGCCGGCGGCCTGAGCTAGACTCGCCGCGAACGACCCCTCCTGCCACGGAGAGTCCGTGGCCGCCGAGTCCACAGGAGGTGAGTGGTCTTCATGCGTCATTACGAGGTCATGGTCATCCTCGATCCCACTCTCGATGAGCGTACGGTCGCGCCGTCACTGGAGACCTTCCTGAACGTCATCCGGACCTCCGGGGGCAACGTGGAGAAGGTCGACGTGTGGGGCAAGCGCCGGCTCGCGTTCGAGATCAACAAGCACGCCGAGGGCATCTACGCGGTGCTCGACGTCAACGCCGACCCGGACGCGGTCAAGGAGCTCGACCGCCAGCTCTCGCTACAGGAGTCGGTGCTGCGGACTAAGGTCCTGCGGCGCGACCCTGCCGGAGCCTGAACCAAGGAGGCACCCCGATGGCTGGTGACACCACCGTGACCGTGATCGGCAACCTGACCGCCGATCCCGAGCTGCGCTTCACCCCGTCCGGAGCGGCGGTGGCGAGCTTCACCGTCGCCTCGACCCCCCGCACCTTCGACCGCGCCAGCGGCGAGTGGAAGGACGGCGAGGCGCTGTTCCTGCGCTGCAACATCTGGCGGCAGGCCGCGGAGAACGTGGCCGAGTCGCTCACCCGGGGCGCCCGCGTGATCGTGAACGGCCGGCTCAAGCAGCGCTCCTTCGAGACCCGCGAGGGCGAGAAGCGCACCGTCGTCGAGCTCGACGTGGATGAGATTGGCCCCTCGCTGCGGTACGCCACCGCCAAGGTCAACAAGGTCAGCCGCGGCAGCGGCAGCGGCGGGTACGGCGCCGGCGGTCCGTCCGCGCCGGCGGACGACCCGTGGGGTTCCGCGCCGCCGGCCGGCTCCGGCGGGTACGCCGACGAGCCCCCGTTCTGATCTTCCCACTGACATTTCACAGGAGTTGTCACCGTGGCCAAGCCACCCATTCGCAAGCCGAAGAAGAAGATCTGCGTGTTCTGCAAGGGCAAGGACGCGCAGCTGATCGACTACAAGGACACCACGCTGCTCCGGAAGTACATCTCCGACCGCGGCAAGATCCGGGCCCGCCGGGTGACCGGCAATTGCAGCCAGCACCAGCGCGACGTCGCCGTCGCGGTGAAGAACGCGCGTGAGATGGCGCTGCTGCCGTACACCTCGACCGCCCGCTGAGCCCGACAGGAGCGAGAACGTGAAGCTCATCCTCACCGCTGACGTGAGCGGTCTCGGCGGTCCCGGCGACGTCGTCGAGGTCAAGGACGGCTACGGCCGCAACTACCTGCTGCCTCGCGGCCTGGCGATCAAGGCGTCCAAGGGCGCGGAGAAGCAGGTGCAGACGATCCGGCGGGCGCAGGACGCCCGGCGGGTCCGCGACCTCGACCACGCCAAGGAGATCAAGGGCATGCTCGAGGGTCTCAAGGTGACGCTGAAGGCCAAGGCGGCGCCCGGCTCCGGCAAGCTGTTCGGCTCGGTCACCACCGCCGACGTGGTGCAGGCCGTGCGTTCGGCCGGCGGCCCGGCGCTGGACAAGCGGGTGGTGGAGCTGCCCGGCCATATCAAGGCGGTGGGCAGCCACGAGATCACCGTGCGGCTGCACCCCGACGTCACCGCCGCTTTCAAACTCACCGTCGCTCCCGCCGGATAGTTCCAGGGTTTGAGTTGCCCGGGCCGATGATTTCGGTCCGGGCTACTTTCGTTTGTCCCCACGCTCTGTGGACAACCTGGGCCATATCAGTTCGCGACACGCCGACGAAGTATTTCCCGCGACACGCCGGAGTGATTTTTCCACGAACTTGTCCACAGTCTGTACACATGTTCTGACCTGCTGATTTGGAGTTGGAGGCACGCTCTGTCCCCAGGTTGTCCACAGGTTCGGGGGCGCCTGTGACCAAATGCGGCCAGGCATCCCCAACCTGTCCCCATATTCGTCCACAACGCCATTTGCTCCGACCCCGGCCGAGGCTCTAGCTTTCCCCACGGCGAATGAGACGGCGCCGCGACGTATCGGGCGGACACGCCGAGGAACCCCAGGTCCTTGGCCGCACCCCCACGGTTTGAGTATTGTTGTGATCGAACGTCTGTTCGACAGCCGGCGAGGGGAGGTGCGGCATGGCTCTGACCGATGACCGGCCGATGGCGTCCGCCCCGCCCCCGGCCGCCCTCGACCGGCAACCCCCGCAGGACCAGGCCGCCGAGCAGAGCGTGCTCGGCGGCATGCTGCTGTCCAAGGACGCCATCGCCGACGTGGTCGAGGTGCTCCGCTCCGCCGACTTCTACCGGCCGGCGCACCAGATCATCTTCGACGCCGTGCTCGACCTGTACGGCCGCGGCGAGCCGGCCGACGCGGTCACCGTGGCCGCCGAGCTGGAGAAGCGCGGGGAGGGCCGGCGCACCGGCGGCGCACCGTACATCCACACCCTGATCGCCACCGTGCCCACCGCCGCCAACGCCGGCTACTACGCCGAGATCGTGGCGGAGAAGGCGATCCTGCGCCGGCTGGTCGAAGCCGGCACCCGCATCGTCCAGCTCGGCTACGCCGGCGCCGACGGGGCCGACATCAACGAGGTCGTCGACCGCGCCCAGTCGGCCATCTACGACGTCACCGAGCGGCGCCTGTCCGAGGACTACGTCGCCCTCGAAGAGCTCCTCCAGCCCACCATGGACGAGATCGACGCCATCGCCTCCCGCGGCGGCTCGGCCCTCGGCGTCCCCACCGGCTTCGTCGACCTCGACGAGGTCACCAACGGCCTGCACCCCGGCCAGATGATCATCATCGCGGCCCGTCCCGGGATCGGGAAGGCCCTCGCCCTCGACACCCCGCTGCCCACTCCGGACGGTTGGACGACCATGGGCGACGTCCAGGTGGGCGAGCATCTTCTTGGTGCGGACGGCCGTCCGACCCGTGTCGTCGCGGCCACCGAGGTCATGTCCGGCCGGCCCTGCTTCGAGGTCACCTTCTCCGACGGCACGACTGTCGTCGCGGATGGGGACCACCAATGGCTGACCGAGACACGCGCGTCGCGTCGCTCCGCTCGACAAGCGGCGTCCGGCTACAAACGCTACAAGAATCAGCGGACGTTCGCCTCGGTGCGGACGACCACCGAGATTGCCGCGACGCTGAGATGCGATACCGCAGACCGGCGACTCAATCACTCGATTACCAATGCGCGGGCACTGGTTCTCCCCGAGCAACCGCTGATGCTGCCGCCATACACGCTCGGTGTGTGGCTGGGCGACGGTGATGCGGCCAGCTCCCGGTTCACCACAGCGGACCCGGAGATCGTCTGGCACGTCGAAAGCGAAGGACTCGTCGTCGTACCACGCGGTGACCTGTGGTTCAGTGATCCGGTGCAGCACGGCACCGTAGGGGCCATCCTGCGCACCCTCGGTGTACTCGGCGACAAGCACATACCGGAGCCGTACCTGCGCGCATCGGAATCACAGCGTCGCGCGCTGCTGGCCGGCTTGCTCGATACGGATGGGACAGTGGCCTCGGCCGGGTCTGTCCAGTTCTCGGTCACCAATCAGAGACTTGCCGAGGACACCTATGAGCTCATCGTCAGCCTTGGGTACCGCTGTTCCATGACACACAAGGCCGTGCGGGGCAGATCCGAGCAGTCACCGGTGGCCTTCACGATCAACTTCAGCGCCTCGGATGACGTTTTCTGGCTCGAGCGCAAGCGGTTGCTGCACAAGGAGCGGCGCAGGACCACCGATCGGGTGCGCACCGGCTCGCGATTCATCGTCGACGTGCGACCGGTGCCGAGCCGTCCGGTTCGCTGCGTTCAGGTCGATGCGACCGATCACCTCTACCTGGCCACTCACGCCATGATCCCCACCCACAACTCGACGCTCGGCCTGGACCTCGCCCGGTCGTGCTCGGTGCGGCACGGGATGTCGAGCGTGATCTTCTCGCTGGAGATGAGCCGGACCGAGATCGTGATGCGCATGCTGTCCGCCGAGGCGAAGATCCGGCTGCAGGACATGCGCGGCGGCCGGATGAGCGACGACGACTGGACCCGCCTCGCCCGCCGCATGAGCGAGATCAGCGAGGCGCCGCTGTTCATCGACGACTCGCCGAACATGACCATGATGGAGATCCGCGCCAAGGCCCGGCGGCTCAAGCAGCGCAACGACCTCAAGCTCATCGTCGTCGACTACATGCAGCTGATGACCTCCGGCAAACGCGTCGAGTCCCGCCAGCAGGAGGTCTCCGAGTTCTCCCGCCAGCTCAAGCTCCTCGCCAAGGAGCTCGAAGTCCCCGTCGTCGCCATCAGCCAGCTCAACCGCGGCCCCGAGCAACGCACCGACAAACGCCCCATGCTCGCCGACCTCCGCGAAAGTGGATCTTTGGAGCAGGACGCCGACATGGTGGTGCTGATCCATCGCCCCGACGCCTGGGAGCGGGATGATCCGCGGGCGGGGGAGGCGGATCTGATTCTGGCCAAGCATCGGGCCGGGCCGACTGCGACGGTGACCGTGGCGCACCAGTTGCACTACAGCCGGTTTGCCGATCTGGCTCAGGGTTAACTTCATGACGTGTTGGCGTCTCACGTCGGTGTGTTGGCGCGCTGTGTCGCTGTGTTGGCGTCTCGCGTCGGTGTGTTGGCCGGTTACGAGGACAGCATGGTGATGCCCTGACACTCGCGAAACCAGAAACCGTCCGGCATTCCCGCCAGAGGCCAACACATCAACGCCAGCGGCCAACATGGCGCCGCCAGCGGCCAACATGCCGCGGGTGTTGGTCGTCGTTCAGTGCTGGTCGGTGTGGCGTGGGGTGTCCGCATCATCGGTCGCGAGTTCGGTGTAGGAGTCGACGAAGCGGGTCAGTAGGCGGGCGAAGGTGGCGGTCTGCCGGGGTGACCAGCCGGCCAGGGCTTCGGCGAAGAGGGTGCGGCGGAAGTGGTGCACGGCCTCGGCGTGCTGGGTGCCGGTGCGGGTCAGGGTGAGCAGGGTGCGGCGGGCGTCGAGCTGGTCGGCGGTCCGGGTGACCAGGCCGGCTTCGACGGCGCGGGCGACGAGGCGGCTGGCGCGGGGTTGGTCGACGCCCAGTGCGGTGGCGATGGTGGACACCGTGCAGGGGGTGCCGGTGTGCGACTCGAGGGCGTCGACGACGGCGGTGAGGGTGGGGTCGACGCGGGCTTCTGAGCGCTGTGTGCTGATCCGGGCGAGGGTGCGGCGGGTCTGCAGGCGGCGGATCTCGACCATGGCGCGTTCGATCGCGGCCACGTCCTTCGCTTCGGGGTCCATGCATGCTACATTACATGTAATTGTACTTTTACATGTAATGGAGATGGCGGTGTCCAACGAGTTTCGGCCGATCGGGTACTGGATCAAGGAGGTTGACCGGCTGGTCGAGGAGGGCTTCGCCGGTTTGCTGGCCGGGGAGGGGTTGACCCGCCGGCACTGGCAGGTCCTCAACACGCTTGCCGGCGGGACAACGAGTCAGGACGGGCTCGACCGGGCGCTCGCGCCGTTTCTGGACGGGGCGGGCAACGCGCCCGTCGTGGCGGATCTCGAGGGCCGGGGCTGGGTCCGGCGGGAGGGCGGGATCGCCCTTACCGCAACGGGTTCACGAGCACACGCGGCGCTGAGTGAGCGGGTCGGGACGCACCGGCGGCGGATGACCGAGGGAATCACCGCCGAGGAGTACGCGAGCGTGGTCGGGGTGCTGGAGCGGATGGCGGCCAATCTGGCCGTGCGCCAACTGGGAATAAGATCACCGCTAAGGGTGGTGCCCGGTCTTTGACTGACGCTACGCCATCGAGCCAATCTAGAAGACACTGTCCAGGGTGGACGCGTAAGGCTTCGATCCAGCCATTTCAAGGAGACCGGAGAGCACATGAGCACCGCCGTGCCTGGGTCGGACACCGTGGCCCCGGCTGGAACCGTCTGGGACGAGTTGGTCTCCGGGCTCGGCGTGGGGGTACTGCTGCACGACCGGCAGGGTGGCGTGCTGGCCGCGAACCGGCGGGCCGGCGAGCTGCTCGGCGTCGACCGCACCGAGCTGCTGAGCGGAGCATGGCCGGACGGTTGGGCCGTGTGCGACGACTTCGGCGCGCCGCTGCCGCGGGTCGCCGAGATCTCCACGCAGATCCTCGACGCCGGCACGCCGGCCACCGGACCGTTCGTGATCACCAGGCACGGCGTGCCGTACCGCCGGCTGTGGGCCGAGGTCTACCCGGCGCCACTGCGCGGCGAGTGGCTCATGGTCACCGTGCTCCGTCCCGTGCAGACGGATCTGTGGCGGTGCAAGGGATTGCTCGATCCGCTGACCGGGCTGCCGAACCGCGCCCTGCTGGCCGACCGGCTCGAGCAGGCCCTCACCCGGGCCCGCACGCACGGCACAGTGGCCAGCGTCGTGCTCGCGGACCTGCGCGGGCTGGCGGGCATCAACCGGGACTGGGGGTTCACCGCCGGCGACCGGCTGCTCACCCTGATCTCTCAACGGTTGCGTGCGGAGCTGCGGGCGGACCACACCGTCGCCCGGTACGCGGGCGGCACCTTCGCCGTGGTCGCCGACCACCCGCGGGGGACGGCCGAGCCGATCGCCGAACGGATCAAGGCGATCGCCGAGCGCCGGGCCGACCTCGGCGACGGCCTGCTGCACCCGTCGGTGCGCACCAGCTGGGCGAGCAGCGACGGCGACCACACCGGGCACGAGCTGATTCACCTCGCCGAATCCCGGCTTCGGCTCGGCCCCGCCAAACGGGCCCGGGAGCGGTGTGCTCCCGGGCCCGGCTGGTGACGCGGTCGGCTCAGACGACCGGGGACTCGATCTCGCCGAGCAGCCAGGCGAGCCGCGCCCGGGTGTCGCTGAACGAACCACCCGGCACGGAGTTGTCCACAACGGACACCACCGGTCCGGCCAGCTCGCCGGCATCCGGCACGTCCAGGAGCTGGGCGTCGGTCAGGTCCGGCACCTGCGGCACGCCCCGGGTAGTGGGCAGGTTCGGCACCTGGGGCGCTCCCGGCAGGCCGGGCAGACCGGCCGGCCCGGGCAGGCCCGGCGTGGGGTTCATGCCGGGGACCTCAGGCAGGCCCGGCAGCGCGCCGGCCGCCGGCAGCCCGCCGTCGAACAGCGTCCCCACCAGGGTGGTGATCTCGTCCAGCGTGCCGGACCCGGTCAGCTGGTCCAGTGCGGGAAGGTCGGTCAGCTCGTCCAGCCCGGGCACCGGGTGCACCGGCATGGCGGTCCGCGGCGCCGGCACCGGCAGCGCGTGCGTGGCACCGGCCAGGCCGGACGGGGCACCCGGCACACCCGGAATCCGGCCGAAGCCACCACTCACCAACGAGGGCGTGGCGCTCAGCATGCCGACGCCGGGCACCGCACTGGTCAGATCTCCGCCGCCACCGGACAAGCCGCCCGTGAGACCGTTCACGACCGGAAGGTCCGCATCCACCGGCACGCCACCGGCACCGCCAGGCAGGCCACCTGTCAGGCCGCCGACCGGCAGACCACCCGTGAGGCCGCCGACCGGCAAGCCACCGGCACCACCCGTCAAACCACCGACCGGCAGACCACCCGTCAAACCACCGACCGGCAGACCACCGGTGAGGCCGCCGACCGGCAGACCACCGGCACCACCGGGCAATCCACCCGTCAGGCCGCCAACCGGCAGACCACCCGCACCACCGGGCAGCCCGCCCGGCAGACCGCCGAGCAGCCGGAACAGGCCCATCAGCCCACCGAGGTTGCCCAGGCCGCCGAGGCCCGGCACCGGTGCGGCGGTGCGCGCGTTCCCGGACGGCGACAGCAGCTTCGGCATCTGGGTGATGCCCAGCCCGTCCACCGAGTCACCGCTCAGCGCCGTGTTGATCGTCGGGTCGGCGTCGCCGACGGTGAAGTCGCTGGCGTTGGTGCCCTCGGCGAGCGCCTCGGCCACCACCTCGACGGGCAGCTTGTAGACCGGCACGTCAGCGCCGAGCGGGAGGGTGGCATCGAGTCCGGACAGGAACCCGCCGCCGCCCCCGGTGGTCGAGGAGCCGCCCACCTCACCGGTCGAGCTGTTGTCGCCCAGCCCGGTGGCGTCGCTGCCGACGGCGGACACCGCGTCGGCGAACGCCTGGAGGATGACCGCCAGCGGCGCGTCCACCAGGTTGCCGGAGATCGTGCCCGCGGTGCCGTCGGTCGCGACGTCGCCGCCGGAGTCGACGTCGGTCACGTTGGCGCCGTTGGCGCCGTTGACCCCGCCGACCCCGGCGACCGCGGCGCCGAAGCCCTGAGCGACCGGCAAGGCCTGGCCCGTGATCACGTTGCCGGCCACGGTGCCCGCGGTGCCGTCGGTGGCGGTGTCGCCGCCGGCGGTGCTGTCCGTGACGCTGTTCGCGGTCGCGTTGCTCAGCCCGAGCGCGGCCGCCGAGTCACCGAACCCCTGCGCCGCCGAGCCGACCGGCGCGTTCACCACGTTGCCGGTGCCGAGGCCGCCGGCACCGTCGGTCAGGATCACGCCGCCGGCGGTGGACTCGGTGCTCATCCCGCCCTCGGCCGTGCCGACCCCGCCGCCGGTGACGTTGTTGGCGAACAGCTGGCCCGGCAGCGACACCGCAGCCTGCCCGACGTTGCCGGCCAGCGTGCCCGCCTTGCCGGTCGCCTTGTTGTCACCGCCCGCGGTCACCGTGTTGTCGGCGTCGATCAGCGACGTGGTGTTGCCGAGTACCCCGCCGCCATTGCCGGCCACCTGCACCGGCCCGGACGCCGCGCCCTGCACCAGGTTGGCCGCTCCCAGCCCGCCGTCGTCGTTGGTGCTGGTGGTGCCGCCCGAGGAGGACACCTTCGTCTCCGTGGCGGTCGAGGTGGCGGTGCCTGCCGCACCGGCCACGTTCCCGATTCCCTCGGTGGGCAAGGTGACCGGCACCACCGCCGTGTTGCCGCCAGCGGTGGAGCCCGGGCCGCTGGTGCCGGAGAACCCGCCGGACTTGGTGGTGGTGTCGTTGGTGGCGCCGGCCGTCGCGGACCCGGCCCCGGCCCCGGCGTTGGTGAACACGTCGGCCGGGCCGCTCGCGGTCGGACCGACGACCGTGCCGCCCACGGTGCTGTCGGCGCCGTGCGTGAAGTTGTCGCCGCCAGCGCTGGAATCGGTCGTGTTGGCGTCGATCGCGGTCGCCTCGCCGCCCACCGCGGCCGGGTTGGCGAACGCGTCGATGGGCAGCGCGACCGCCGGGTTCAGGATGCTTCCGGAGACCAGTGAGCGGGTGCCGTCGGTCTGCGTGGTGCCGCCGGCCGTGGTCGGGCTGCTGGTAGCGCATTCGGACTCGGTCACGGCAAGTCCCGCGCCCGAGTTGCAGTTCACCGTCGCCGGCCCGGCCGCCGCGCCCTGCGCCACGTTGCCGGAGAGCGTGCCGGTCTTGCCATTGGTCTGGATGTAGGTCGGCCGGTCCCAGGCTCCGGTCATGGTGTCGCCCGCGGTGGCGGTGGCCTGCTCGACCGAGTCGGCGTCGGCCGCGGCCGCCGCGCCCACCGAGTTGTCGTTGACCTCGACCGGGAAGGCCAGCGGGACCGCACCGGCGTTGCCGGCGACCGTGCCGGACTCACCGCACGTGGCGATCCAGCCGCCGGCCGTGCCGCTGGTCGTGGCGCCGGAGACGTCCCCCGCCTCCGCGGTGGGGGCGCCGACGGTGGACTGCGCCGTGCCTGCGCCGGCGATCGCGTTGCCGTTGACCTGCACCGGGGTCGCGCCCTGCGGAGCCACGACGTTGCCGGCCAGCGTGCCCGCGCAGCCGTCGGTCCTGATGTCACCGGTGGCCGCGGCCTCCTGGGTGGACGTGCTGGTCGCCGCCGCGTTGCCGACCACGCTGCCGGCGTTGCCGGTGATCTGCACCGGCAGCGCGTAGTCGAGGTCGACCACGTTGCCGCCCAGGGTGTCCCTGGCGCCACTGGTCAGCTGCGGGCGGGTCACCGTGGCGGACCGCGCCGAAGTGTTCTCCACCTTGGCGGTGCCGCCGGCGGCGATCGCGTTGCCGGAGATGTCCACCGGGGCGGCCAGGTCGCCGGCGATCCGGTTGCCGCGGAACGGGTCGTCGCCGAAGCCCGTCACCGGCGCGAACGCGTCGGTGGCCACGCCGGGGGTGTTGCCGGTGACGTCGGACAGGTTGACGGTGACGCCGTTGGTGACGCTCGGCGCGTCCATCTGTCCCAGCGGTGTGCCGATGGCGTTGTTGTCGATGTTGAACGGGACGCTCACCGAACCGTCCAGCGGCGACGCCGGCCGGTCGGGGTTCACGTCCTCGTCGGCAGATGCGATGCCGGTGCCCAGCATCAGCAGACCACCCGTGACAAGCGCGGTCTGGATTCCACGCTTCGCCCAGGTTTGCATTGAAGGTGCTCCTTCCGTTTTCCCTCTCGGGGGTTGGGTCGGGTGGCCGGACGCATGGGACGTCGGGGCAAACGGCCACCCGAGATCAGGGGATGTGGGAAACGCGATTTCCCTGGCGGTGGCGCGGAAAGGTCACGTGTGGACGTGACGGGACGCGGGAGCTACCCGGCCGCGCCGGTGCGGATCAGTCGGGGGTGACGCCCGGCTGCGTGCCCGGCTCGTCGGCCGGGAGCAGCTCGGCGGCGGGCAGCGCCCGCGCGTTGACCAGGCCGGCATGGCCGGCGGAGAAAGGCACAGCGGCGAACGCGGGAGAGTCCGCGCCACCGGCGCCCGGCCCGGACGAGCCGGTGCCCGGCGCGGACGCGGGCGCGGCCGGCAGCGGTGCCCACGGGGTGCGGGGCGCCGGCTCGGGCGACCCGCGGCGGGTCATGCCGTCACCCAGCGCCCGTTCGGTGGCGTTCCGGGAAGCCAGGGTGTCCACATTGGACTTGGGCGGGTTCTCGAGGGTCGGAGCGGCGGCTGGCAGCTCGCCGGCGGGCCGCGCCACGGATGAAGGCTCGTGGGTGCCACCGCCGGACGCGACCTGCGGGCCCGGGCGGTCGCTCCGGCCGGGCCCGCCGAGGTCGAGCGGAACCCCTTGCGCCAGGCCGAGATCAAGGCCGACCTGGTCGGCGGCCCGCCCGGCTCCGGTGCCCAGGTCGGCCAGCGGCACGGCCTGCTCGACCGCCCGCACCACCTCGGTCACCGGCGCGACGAGCTGGGTGGCGTCCACCAGTGCCACGGCCGGCGTGTCGGCCGAGGCGGACGCGGTGGAGATGGCCCAGGCGATCGCGGTGCCGGCGACCGAGCCGCCGATGATCGTCAGCGTCCGCCGGACGGCACGCCGCAGCACGGCGGCGGTGTCGGCGGTCGCTTCGTCCACAGTGGAAACACCTTCGGGGTCGGGGAGTCGTGCAGCGGTGACACTGGCACCTGTCCCGGCCGAAACGCACGCCAGACACGACCAGTCCGCCTGATCGTGTGAAATGCACAGAGTGTGTTCGAGAGCCACGATCCGTAGTCGCCCGAGGTGGAGCCGCTAGCGCTTGAGTACCCGGGTGGCGCCGGCCGCGGCCGTGGTGGCGAGGATCCAGCCGGCCGCGGTCAGCCCGGCGGCGATCCACTGCGACGGGCCGGCCAGCTGCCACTGGTTGTCCTGGCCCAGATCGACGATCGGCAGCACCAGGTCGGTGGCCAGCAGCGCGGGGTTCCACACCGGCTGCTGCCCGGTGTCCAGCGGCGCGAGCCGGTGCGCGGCGAACCAGAACGTGCCGAGTAACCAGAACACCGCGAGCCACAGAATGGCCAGCCACGGCCGGTAGCCGTAGCCGACCGTCCACTCCTGCAGCCGCCCCCAGACCCGGCCCAGCAGGTGCTGCTCGGCGTAGCGCCGGCGCTGGCGTTCGAACTGCACCACCCGTACCCGCTCGTCGTCACCGCCGGCCCGGTACATCGCGGCGAGCTGCTCGTACGGGCCCGGCGCGAAGTCCGGCTGCACCGCGCGCAGCCAGCGCAGCCGGGTTCGCACGCCCACCTCCGGTTCGGCGGCCACGGCCTGGTACGCGAAGTCCTCGACGTCCACCCCACCGGTCGCCGCCCAGAGCGCCGGACCGTCCAGCACGGACACCACCCGGGCCCGGGCCAGCACCACCCGCCCGCGCGGCGGCCGGCCCGGCGGGAAGCTCAGCACCAGCTCCTGCGCGGACAACCCGTACGCGGACAGCGCCACCGCCGTGACCGGATGCCCGCGCCGGGTCCGCCCACCCAGCCGCGCACCGCGGAAGCTGACCAGCTTGCCCACCTCGACCAGGCGTATCCGCACCCCGCCGACAGCCAGGAAACCCTTGCCGCACAAGAGATCCTTGCCGACAGTGGCGACCCGCGCGTCCAGCGACGGCTTCACCGAGCCGTTCTGCCGCAGCCGCGGCTTGATCAGCCGCGCACCCGAGCAGTCCACAGTGGATCCGATGTGCGCGTTCTGCAGCCGGACCGACCCACTCACCAGCACCCGGCGCAGGAACAGCGTCCCGCCCACCCGCAGCCGGTCGGCGAACAGCGCGTCGGTGCCCGGGGTGTACAACCGTGCGCCGGACAGGCTCGCGCTGCCGTGGACCACCGCGTCCACCAGCCGAACCTGGCCGTAGGCGCGCAGGCCGGCCCGCGCCTCGACATCGCCGCCGACCTCAACGCCGTCGGCGACCAGCGCGACCGGCACCCGCTCCACCGCACGCCCGGCGGCGAACAACGCCGGCAGCGGGGCTGCCGACTCGCGCCGGCCGATGGTCGCGCCGGCCAGCAGCAGATGCCCGCCGATCCGGGTGCTGCGCAGCCCGATCCCGCCGGCGGCCACGAACCCGGCGTCCAACTTCAGGTCACCGTCCACCTTCATCCGCTCGGCGTCGAGCACGAACGACTCGTCGACGGAACCGTGCGGCACCACCAGGATCTGCCCATCCTGGCGACCGGGATCGTGCAGGTGCGCGCCGGAGAACACCGCGTCACCGCCGATCCGCGCGCCGGTGAGGACCAGCCGCCCGGCCGCGTCGAACCGGCCGGCCCGCGCGTCGCAGAGCAGGTTCCCGGCCACCGTCAGCCCGGTCGCCTCGAGCGCGGCGCCGTCCGGATGGGACAGATGCGCCGCGGTCAGGTGGACGCTGCCGCCGACGTTCGCGCCGCGCAGCCGGACCTCACCCTCGGCGTGCAGGGCGACCGCGGTGACCGAGCCGGACACCCGCAGCCGGGCGGCGAGCAACGCGTTGCCACCGGGGCGGCGCAGCACCGCGCCGGAGAGCCGGACCGTGCCCTCCACCACCGAGTCGGTCAGATCGACCGTGCCCGCGCTGGTGAAACCGGCCTCCAGCCCCAGGTCGCTGCGCACCCGGAGGTTGCGCGCCCGCAGCCCGGGCAGATGGCAGCCACGCAGGCCGAGCCCGACCAGCCGGGCCTTCATCAACCGGGGTGCCTGCTCGAACGTGCACCAGCGCAGCGTGACCACGGTGTCCACCACGCGGCCCTCGAGGTCGAGCGTGCCGGTGATCACGGCGTGGTCCAGCCGCAGCGCCGGTCCGGGCGCGCCGGTGAGCAGCGCGGCCAGCAACTCGGCCCGGACCGTGCGGTCGGCCCGGCCGGCAAGATCCACCCGGGCGCCGCGACCGAGGGCGTCGCACACCAGCTTCTCGGTGTCGGTCAACGGCAGCACGCGCGCAATGACACCAGATCCACGCTCCCCGGATGTCGGGTTCGACCGATACGGTTGCGGGCAATGACCAAACCGACGAAGAACCGGACAGCCGACGTCACCGAGCTGGTTCCCCGGGGCCTGCGCGTCAGCGGCGCGCTCGCCTGGCGGTTCCTGGTGGTGATCGCCGGCCTCTACGTCATCGTATGGCTGGCCGGGTACTTCTCCCAGCTGATCATCCCGATCGCGATCGCGCTGCTGCTGGCCGCGCTGATGGCCCCCGGCGTGGACCGCCTGGTGGCCTGGCGGGTGCCGCGCTCGCTCTCGGTGGTGCTGGTGCTGATCGCCGGCCTCGCCGTGGTCGGCGGCCTGCTCACGTTCGTGATCCTCCAGTTCATCGACGGCCTGCCGCAGTTGAAGACGCAGGTGACGAGCAGCCTCGAGCAGATCCGCGACTGGCTGATCCACGGCCCGCTGCACATCCGGGACGAGCAGATCACGACGTTCCTGAACAACATCGTCGACTCCATCAAGGAGAACCAGGACGCGATCACCTCCGGCGCGATCACCACCGCGGCCACCATCGGCGAGGTGCTCACCGGGCTGCTGCTCACCCTGTTCACCCTGATCTTCTTCCTCTACGACGGTCGCGGGATCTGGGGCTTCGTGATGAAGGGCGTCCCGGCGCGGGTGCGCGACCGGGTGGACCTGGCCGGGCGGCGCGGCTTCGGCGCGCTGGTCAGCTTCGTCCGGGCGACCGCCGGGGTGGCGCTGGTGGACGCGGTCGGCATCGGCATCGGGCTGTGGATCGTCGGGGTGCCGCTGGTGATCCCGCTGGCCGCGCTGGTGTTCCTCGGCGCGTTCATCCCGATCGTGGGTGCGGTCATCGCCGGCACGGTCGCGGTGCTGGTCGCGCTGGTGGCCAAGAGCTTCGTGGCCGCACTGATCGTGCTGGCGGTGGTCGTCGCGGTGATGCAGCTCGAGGGTCACGTGCTGCAGCCGTTGCTGCTCGGCCGGGCGGTCCGGCTGCACCCGCTGGCCGTGGTGCTGGCCATCGCCGCCGGCCTGATCGCCTCGGGCATCGCCGGCGCGCTGCTCGCCGTGCCGCTGCTCGCGGTGCTCAGCGCCGGCGTCAGGTCGCTGGTGTCCGAGGAAGAAGCGGGCATCGAACCGGAAGAGGTCGAACCGTCTGTGGCGCCGGAGGCCGGGGAGATCGGCGAGAGCGCCGAGCGGACATGACCGGCGGGCCGGACCCGACCACCCCACTGTGGCGGGGCGCGGTGGTGTTGCGCGTGCTCACCCTGGTCTTCGCCGTCGGGGTGGTGATCCGGCATTTCGACACGTATGCCCGGCCGGGCCTGGCGGTGGCCGTCGCCGCGGTGATGGTCGTCTGGACCGCGGTCACGACGTGGGCCTATCTCGACGAGTCCGCGCGCTGGCCGTGGTTCACCGGGCTCGACCTCGCGGTCTGCTGTGTGCTCATGACCAGTTCCCGGCTGGTGCTCACGCATGACCAGCTGAGGTACCTGGCCACGCCGCTGCTGCCGACGATCTGGGTGACCGGCGCCGTGGCGGCCGGGGCGGTGCGCGGCGGGCCGGCCATCGGCACGATCTTCGGCATCGTGATCTCGGCGTTCAACTACGGGGTGCGCGGGTTCGTCGACACCGACCTGACCCGGGACGCCGTGCTGCTGGTCGGCGCCGGCTACGTGCTGGGCCAGGCCGCGAGCATGTCCCGGAAGGCGGCCGAGCGGCTGGCCCGGGCGCTGCGGGCGGAGGCGGCGACGGCCGAGCGGGAGCGGCTGGCCCGCTCGATTCACGACGGCGTGCTGCAGGTGCTGGCCCGGGTCCGGAAGCTCGGTGCGGAGCTCGGTGGGGAGGCGGCGAAGCTGGCCGTGCTCGCCGGTGAGCAGGAGGTTGCGCTGCGCGCGCTGGTCACCGCCGGGCCGCCGGAGTCGACCGAGGACGGCACCGCCGACCTCTCGTCGCGGCTGCAGGTGCTGGCCACCGACCGGGTCCAGGTTTCGGTCCCGGCCACGCCCGTGCCGCTGCCCGCGGCGAAGGTGGCCGAGCTGGTCTCGCTGGTGCGCGAGGCGCTGTACAACGTGGAGAGGCACGCCGGGCCGGGCGCCCGCGCCTGGGTGCTGGTGGAGGACGTCGGCGACACCGTCGTGGTGAGCGTGCGGGACGACGGCCCGGGCATCCCGGCCGGCCGGATCGAGGCGGCCGTGGCGGAGGGGCGGCTCGGCATCGCGCGGTCCATCCGCGGCCGGGTCAGCGAGCTCGGCGGCACCGTCACGCTGGAGACCGCACCGAACTCCGGGACGGAGTGGGAGGTCCGGGTGCCGCGATGAGCGTGAGCGAGGCCGCGGATGTCGAATGGACGCGCGAGCGAGCTTGCGAGCGAGCAAGACAGGGCGGCAGCGCAGGGGCGAGGAACGAGCCCCGAGCAGCGCACGGAGGAAGCCGACACCTTCTGCGGCCGAGCGGAAGCGAGCAAGACAATTGACGATCTCCGTGATGGTGGTGGACGACCACCCCATGTGGCGCGACGGCGTCGCCCGGGACCTGGCCGAGCGCGGCTTCGAGGTGCGGGCCACCGCCCCGGACGGCGAGTCCGCGGTGCGCATCGCCCGGGCCGTGCGGCCCGACGTGGTGCTGATGGACCTCAACCTGGGCAGCACCTCCGGGGTGACGGCCATCCGCGGGATCGTGGCCGCCCTGACCGGGACCCGGGTGCTGGTGCTCTCCGCCAGCGGCGAGCACGCCGACGTGCTGGAGGCGGTGAAGGCCGGCGCCTCCGGATACCTGGTGAAGTCGGCGTCCGCGGCGGAGCTGGTGGACGCGGTGACCCGGACCGCGGCCGGCGACGCGGTGTTCACCCCGGGCCTGGCCGGCCTGGTACTCGGCGAGTACCGGCGGATGGCGGCCGGGCCCGAGGACAGTGCGCCGAGGCTGTCCGAGCGGGAGACCGAGGTGCTGCGCCTGGTGGCCAAGGGCCTGACCGCACGCCAGATCGCCGACCGCCTGGTGCTCTCGCACCGCACCGTCGAGAACCACGTCCAGTCCACGCTGCGCAAGCTCCAGCTGCACAACCGGGTCGAGCTGGCCCGCTACGCCATCGAGCACGGCCTCGACACCGACGCCTAACCAAGCGGGAGCGATTGGGCGCAGTACGGTTGGGAGCGTGAGCGATACGCCGGTCGACCCCCGGACCCTGCGGGTCTCCGATGCCGAGCGCGAGCACGTCGTCGGCCTGCTGCAGAAGGCCATCGGGCAGGGCCTGATCACGCTGGACGAGTTCACGACGCGCACCGACACCGCGCTGGCCGCGAAGACCCGGGGCGAGCTGAACGCCGTGCTGGTGGACCTGCCGGGCATGGTGCACCAGGAGACGACCTCGCCCGCGCACCGGCAGCCGGTCGAGCTGCGCGCCACGATGTCGGTGTTGAAGCGCACCGGGCGGTGGTCGGTGCCGGCCTCACTCGTGGTTCGCAACCGGATGGGCTCAACGGACCTGGACTTCACCGAGGCGCGCATCGATCATGCCGAGGTGCAGGTCGAGCTGGACGTGGCCGGCGGGTCGGTGGAGCTGCTGCTGCCCGACGGCGCGTCGGTGGACGCCGACCAGGTCGAGGTGAACATGGGCAGCGTCAAGAACAAGATCGGCGGAGACCGGTCCGGGCGGCCGCATTTCGTGCTGTCCGGGTCGATGCGCGCCGGCTCGTTGAAGATCAGGCGCCCCACCTACATCCGGATCGGCGCCCTGGTGATCCGCTTCCCCTGGAAGATCAGCTGGGACCGGGAATGAAAGAGGAACTGTGAAGGCACTGGTCAAGATCGCCCAGGGTCCGGGTCTGGAGCTGACGACCGTGCCGGATCCCCGGCCGGGACCGGGTGACGTGGTGCTGCGCGTGCTCCGCACCGGCATCTGCGGCACCGACCTGCACATCGACGGCTGGGACGACTGGGCGGCCCGGGCCATCCGTGCCCCGCTGGTGATCGGCCATGAGTTCGTCGGCGAGGTGGTCGAGGTCGGCTCCGCGGTGACCAAGGTGTCGGTCGGCGACCTGGCCAGCGGCGAGGGGCACCTGATCTGCGGAACCTGCCGCAACTGCAAGGCCGGCCGGCGGCACCTGTGCGCGAACACCCGCGGGTTCGGGGTTCAGGTCAACGGCGCGTTCGCCGAGTACGCGGTGCTGCCCGAGCTGAACACCTGGGTGCACACCTACCCGGTGGACCTGGACGTCGCGGCGATCTTCGATCCGTTCGGCAACGCCGTGCACACCGCGCTCACCTTCCCGGTGTTCGGCGAGGACGTGCTGATCACCGGCGCCGGGCCGATCGGGCTGATGGCGGCCGCGGTGGCCAAGCACGCCGGCGCCCGGCACGTGGTGATCACCGACGTGTCCGAGCACCGGCTGGAGCTGGCCCGCAAGATCGGTGTGGACCTGGCGCTGGACGTGAGCGCCCGGGCGATCGCCGACGTCTACGCCGAGCTGGCCATGACCGAGGGCTTCGACGTGGGCATGGAGATGTCCGGCCAGCCGTCGGCGCTCCGCGACATGATCGCGAACCTGACGCACGGCGGCCGGATCGCCATGCTAGGCCTGCCCGCCGACGAGATCGCCATCGACTGGAGCACCGTGGTGCTGAAGATGCTCACCATCAAGGGCATCTACGGCCGGGAGATGTTCGAGACCTGGTACGCGATGTCGGTGCTGCTGCAGGGCGGCCTCGACCTCTCCCCGGTGATCACCCACCGGTTCCCGTACACCGACCATCGCACGGCCTTCGCGACCGCCCGAAGTGGACTGTGCGGAAAGGTCATTCTGGACTGGACGGCGGAGCCCGAATGATGTCGCCGCTGCCAAGGCGACCACAGAGCGCGCCCCGGGCCGAAGGCACGCGATCGCGGTGGCAGGGCCGCCACGATCGAGATCAATGGACGATTCGACTACAGGCGACCCTGCCGGAGCGATTGCGTCGGCGCGCAAAATTGCGACAAGGCCGCTGGACGGAGAGCTGATGTTCGGCGCCATACGGAAGGACCTCCAGGCGACGCTCGACGATATCCGCGCGGCCGGCCTGTACAAGGCCGAGCGGGTGATCGCGAGCCCACAGAACGCGTCCGTTCGGGTGGGCGATGGGCCCGAGGTCTTGAACTTCTGCGCCAACAACTACCTGGGGCTCGCCGATCACCCGAAGCTGGTCGCGGCGGCGCGGGACGCATTGGAGCGGTGGGGTTTCGGCATGGCGTCGGTGCGGTTCATCTGCGGCACGCAGGAGCCGCACAAGGAGCTGGAGCGCCGGCTGTCGGAGTTTCTGGGCACCGAGGACACGATCCTGTACAGCTCCTGCTTCGACGCCAACGGCGGGCTGTTCGAGACGCTGCTGGGTGAGCACGACGCGGTGATCTCCGACGAGCTCAACCACGCCTCGATCATCGACGGGATCCGGCTGTGCAAGGCGCGCCGGCTCCGGTACCGCAACCGCGACATGGCCGACCTGGAGCGGCAGCTCAAGGACGCCGCCGGCGCGCGCTACCGGCTGGTCGTCACCGACGGCGTGTTCTCCATGGACGGCTACTTCGCGCCGCTGGACGAGATCTGTGACCTGGCCGAGCGGCACGACGCGCTGGTCATGGTGGACGACTCGCACGCCGTCGGCTTCGTCGGGGAGAAGGGCCGGGGCACCCCGGAGAAGTTCGGCGTGACCGACCGGGTGGACGTGCTCACCGGCACCATGGGCAAGGCGCTCGGCGGGGCCAGCGGCGGCTACACCTCGGGCCGCGCGGAGATCATCGAGCTGCTCCGCCAGCGTTCGCGGCCGTACCTGTTCTCCAACTCGCTGGCGCCCGCGATCACCGCCGCGGCGCTGGCCGCGCTGGATCTGCTGGGCTCGTCCGGGGAGCTGCTCGACCGGCTGCGCGCGAACACGGCGCTGTTCCGCGGGCGGATGACCGAGGCGGGCTTCGACCTGCTGCCCGGCGAGCACCCGATCACCCCGGTGATGATCGGCGACGCGGCGAAGGCGTCCCGGATGGCGGATCTGCTGCTGGACCAAGGGATCTACGTGATCGGCTTCTCCTACCCGGTGGTGCCGCACGGCAAGGCCCGGATCCGGGTGCAGCTCTCCGCCGCGCACACCACCGACGACGTCAATCGCGCCGTGGACGCGTTCATCACGGCGCGCGATCAGCTCCCGTCGACGCCTGCCGGGTAGGACGGCTGGGCGCCCGCCCGGGTCACCGAGATCGACGCCACCCGCACGGCGAGCCGCGCCGCGGTTTCCAGCCCGGCACCGGTCGCCAGCCCCACCGCGAGCGCACCGGTGAACGCGTCGCCCGCACCGGTCGTGTCCACCACCTCCACCTTCGGCGCGGGCACTTCGTGGGTGCCGTCCTCGCTCACCACCACCGCACCTTTGGCGCCGAGCGTGACCACGGCCGACCGCGGGCCGAGGTCGAGCAGCCGGCGCGGATCCCCTGAGCCGTCCAGCAGCCAGGCCGCCTCGTGCTCGTTCACCACCAGAACATCCACAGTGGACAGAGTGGATAGCCGCGCGGCCGGCGACAAATTGAGGACCGTTCGCACACCGCGCCCGGCGGCCACCGCCAACGCGTGCTCCACCACCGGAATCGGCACTTCCAAGGATGCGACGAGCACCTTGACGCCGTCCCATGCTAGACCGTCCACATCGGACATCGTCAGCCCGGCGTTGGCCCCCTGCGACACCACGATCGCGTTCTCCCCATCCGGGGTCACCGTGATGAAGGCAAGCCCGGTACCGCGCTCGTCCCGGCGCACCAGCGACACGTCCACACCCGCCGAGCGCATCGAGTCGAGCAGCAGCGTGCCGTAGGAGTCCGGGCCGACCGCACCGGCGAACGCCACCCGGCCGCCCAACCGGCCGGCCGCGACCGCCGTGTTCGCCCCCTTTCCGCCGGGCAGCACGGCGGTGTCCGACCCGAGCACGGTCTCCCCGGCGCCGGGCCTTCGCTCCACCCGCACCACGAGATCAGCGTTGGCCGAACCCAGAACCACGATCTCCACAGCTGAATTGTGACCGGTAGCTGAGTAGTCGTACGCATCACGCCACCCCGCGACCGGCCGACACTGAGGCGCATGGCTACCTCAGACCCGCTGCCCCGGTTAGCCGACGCGCTCAGCGACGTCGGCCATCGGCTCCGCGAGATCAGCGACGAGCTCCGCGGCCTCCAACTGGGGACCACCGTGATCGCCCCGCAGCCGCCGCCCCTCCACCAGACGCCCGGCTACCAGATGCCGATGCCAGCACCCGGCCAGCAGCCGCCCATGCCGGTACCACCGCCCGCTGACCATGCACCGCCACCGCCCCACCCGACCTACCCGGCCCCATTCCACCCCCCACCGCCGCCGCGGCTTCCGGAGCCCACGTTGCTGACCCGGCTGGACACCGCCGCCCCGACCCTGTGGGAGCGGCTGAGCCGGGACGGGGCCGGCAGCCGCATCCTGGCCTGGGCCGGTGGCGTGGTCACGCTGGCCGGCGTCGTGCTGCTGCTGGTGCTCGCCATCCAACGCGGCTACCTCGGCCCGGTGCCCCGGGTGCTGCTCGGCGCCGGATTGGGCCTGGCCCTGGCCGGCATCGGAATGCGGCTGCACCCCAACCAGAACGCCCGCACCGGCGCCTACGCCCTGGCCGCGACCGGGATCGCGGTGCTCTACCTGGACGTCATCGCGGCGACCACCCTGCACGGGTTCCTGCCGCCCTACGCCGGCCTGCTCGCCGGCCTCGCGGTCGCCGGCGCCGGCATCGCGCTGGCCGGCCGCTGGGACTCCCAGCTGCTCGCGATGTTCGTGGTGGTCTCCTGCGCACTCTGCGCGCCGGTGCTGACCCGCGGCTTCGTCCCGCTGCTCCTCGGTTTCCTGCTGGTGCTGCAGATCGCCACCAGCCCGGTGCAGCTGGCCAGACGATGGGGCGGGCTGTGCCTGGCCGCCGGGCTGCCCCCGGTGCTCGCCACCGTGATCAGCGTCGCGCTGGCCGCCGGGCACCGGTTCGGCGTCGACTCGGCGACCACGGCCGTGCTGTGCCTGGTGACCAGCGCGGTACAGGTCACCCTGGCGACGGTGAGCCTGGCGCTACGCCATCGAGGTGATAAAGAAGTCACCGCCCGCCGGCCCACCGACAACCTCCCGTTCGCGCTGCTGCTGACCGCACCGGTGCCCACCATGCTGGCCGCGATCCTGGTGCCCCGCACGGCCGCCACCCTCCTGCCGGCCGCGATCGGCGTGCTGCTCGTCGCGGTCTGGGCACTGCACCAGACCGGTGTGCTCGCCGTCCCCGAGCGGTTCGCCATGGCGGCCGGTGGCGCCGGCCTGCTCGCCGCCCTCCAGGCGACGGCCACGGCGCTGGACGGCAACGCCCGGGGCATCGCGGTGCTCGCCGAGTCGGTGCTGCTGACCATGCTCGCCATCCGCCTGCGCTACGCCGCGGCCCTGCTCGCCTCCGCGCTGTTCAGCCTGATCGGGCTGGTGCTCACGGTCGGGTTCGCCGTGCCGCCGCGAATGCTCGCGGTCGCGCCGGTACATCCGCTGTCCCGTGGCACGGTCGCCACGGCCGGACTCACCGCGGTGCTGCTCGCGGTCGCGGCCATCGCCCTGTGCTGGGCCGCGACGACGTTGCGGCGACTGGGCGGCCAGCACGGCATCAGGCAGGCCTGGGTGTGGGCCGGGCTCGTCGGGCTGTACGGCGCCACCGGCGCGGTGCTGGCGATCGGGCTAATGATTTCGCCCGATCGGGCGGGGTTCCTGTTGGGCCATGTGCTCGTGACGGTCTCCTGGACGGTCGGCGCGCTGACGTTGCTGCTGCGCGGCGTCGACTCCGTTCCGCTGCGCGTGGCCGGCCTAGCCCTCGTGGCGTCGGCGCTGGTCAAGCTGGTGCTGTTCGACCTGTCCTCGCTCGACGGGATCGCCCGGGTGGCCGCGTTCCTGGTGGCCGGGCTGGTGCTGCTGGCGGCCGGAGTGCGGTATGCGCGCCTGGTGGCGAGCCGCGGCCGCCCGGCCGGCAACGGATGAGCGGCGTGTAACCGTATGCGACTGTGAACGAATAAGTAGCTGTGGGGACGGCGAATGCCACAATGTTCGTCAACTCTCCCGCGCGGTGCGCCCCCGCCACCGCACGCAGAGCCCACGCCAGGTTCGCCAAACCGGGCGTCGGGGTCCGGCCTCGGCCGGGCTTCGCGCTGCCGGCGCCGATCGCGTAGCCCCCCGAGCGGTCGGTGCCGGCGGCGCGACCGTATCTTCTGACCCTCCGCCCGGGCGACTCAGTCGATCACATCCCACGGCCAAATCGGGCGTTTCGGGAGTGGTTGTGCCGTAGGGTCACAGGAGCGTCCTACGCGATATTGGGGTGAAGGCGATGACGGCGGCCACGCGCCGAGAGCGGAGCAAGGCGGACACCGACCGGGAGATCCGGCAGCAGGCTCGGACCTTGCTGATCGATCAAGGGGCGGATGCCGTGACGTTGCGGGCGATCGCGCGCAAGGTGGGGATCACGGCGCCGGCGCTGTATCGCTACTACACCTCGCGTGAGGATCTGATCGAGCACATCCGGATGGACATCACCACGGATCTGGCGGATGAGCTGAACGGGGATCTGTCCGGGTTGGCCAAGGGCGATGTGCTCGGACAGGTGCTGGCGATCTGCCGGGGTTTCCGGCGGTGGGCGATCGCGCATCCGCAGGAGTTCAGCCTGGTGTTCGCGTCACCGGCGGAGCCGTCCACGATGGCGAACGGCGGCCTGCAGATCCTGGTGCCGGCCACCGATCCGTTCGGCCGGGTGTTCCTGGCGGTGGCCGGGCAGGTGCTCACCACCATGACCCTGGCCGCACCGCCGGACGACTCGGTGCCCCCGGACCTCCGGGCGGACCTGGAGACGTTCCGAACGAACCTGCTGGCCACCATGGCGGAGACCGGCTACGAGGTGCCGGAGAACGTCCTGGGGATCGGGACCGCCTACGCGATCCTGAAGTTCTGGGTGCGGCTGTACGGGCAGATCGCGCTCGAGGTGTTCGGCCGCTTCCCGTTCGCGGTGGCCAAGCCGGAGCCGTT
>NZ_DASYTH010000241.1:0-24540 GCF_036002505.1 Actinophytocola sp.
CAGCGCCCCACCGATCGCGCTGCCGAGCGCCATCCGGCCCCGCCACGGACCCAGCCGCACGGTGACGGTCCGATCGGTGAGCAGCCGCGCGGCGTGTTCCCGGCGCCGGTCCCACACCAGGGCGACCAGCGCCAGCGGCGCGACCATGCCGGCCACATAGGACAGTCCGATCGTCAACGCGGCGGGGAACGACGCGGCGGCACCGGAAAGCACCGCCACCCCGGCCAGTACCGGGGCACAGCACGCGCTGGCCGTACCGGAGAACGCTCCGAGCACATAGGCGGAGCCGAGGCTGCCTTTGGTGGCGACCCGGGCTCCCGGCATGGGCAGGTTGGGCTTCCACCCGGCCAGCACGGCCAACCCGCCGGCGATCATCAGCACGCCGCCGATCGAGAAGATCCACAGGTGCTCGTCGATGAGCAGCCGGCTCAGCAGCGTGGCGCCCAGCCCGATCGGCAGGATCACCGTGGCCACCCCGGCCCCGAACACCAGGGTCGCCGCCACCACCCCGCCGCGATGCCGGAACCCGGTGGCCAGGTAGGCCGGCAGCATCACCGACACGCAACACGGCGCCAGCAGCGCCACAACCCCGCCGAGAAACGAGGCCAGCAGCGTGGTGCCGAGCAGCAACTCGCCCATGAAGGACTCCTTGCGGACAACCGAATCCCCGAAGAGAACCTTCAGGGCGACGTCGAACTACTATCTCCGTACGTAGATAGTAGCACGGACCTCAGGCCGTCATGGGGCCGCAGAGCGCGAGACCGGTGGCGGTCAGCGCGGGACCGGCAACCACCAGAACCGCGACCGCGGTCAGCAGCACCCGGGCGCGCACCCGGCTGGCCGTATCGGGCGGTGTGGCGAGCCGCTCCGCCCGGGCGAGCACATCGACGCCGGTGGCGGCGAGCGTGCCGGCCGGCGACGGGACCGCCCCGGAGAGGGTGAGCAGGGCGCCGAGCACCGTCCGCGGTCCATGGGCGCGGGCGGCCGCGTCGTCGGCACACATCTCCAGCAGCCGCGCGATCTCGGTGGCGCCGGCCGTGAACAACGCGACCCCGGGCAGGATCCTCGCCAGGCCGCGGGTGAACGCGACCAGCAGGTGGTGCCGTCCGGCGAGGTGCGCTCGCTCGTGCGACAGCACGGCGCCCAACTGGGGCTCGTCCAGAGTGTCCAGCGTGGCGCTGGTGACCACGATCGTGTGCGGGCGGCCGGCCACGCAGTAGACGATCCGCTCGGGGGCCTCGAGCAGCACCGCGTCGACACCCGGAACCGGCCGACCGACCAGCCGGACCAGCCGGCCATGATCGCGGGACCTGGTCCGGGCCCGGGCCATGGCACGGGCCAGCCGAACCGCGAGCACCGCCACCGCCACCGAAGCCAGCACGGCCAGCACGAGCAGCGCGATCTGGACGAGGATGCCGAACCGGCCTAGCGAGCCGGACCGCAACGTGGCGAAACAATCCCGGAGCAGGGTGCCGGGCCGGTCCCACCGGCTGGCCAGGTCCACGACCAGGAACCCGGCCGCGGCGAGCCAGGACAGCACCACGCTGCCGGTGGCGGCCAGCCATACGGCGACACCCAGCCGCGGCGCCACCCCGCCCCGGGTGCACCGCAGCAGCGGACCCGGCGCCAGCACGGCCACCGCGAAGCTGTACAGCAGCAGGCAGACGGCGAGAGTCACGACGCCTCGCCCGCGGCCCACTTCCGCACCACGTCCTGCAGCCGGGCGGAGTCGGCGTCGCTCATCCGCTCCAGGAAGTGGGTCAGCACCAGGTCGGGGTTCCCGCTCGCGTCCAGAGCCTCCCGCATCAGCCGCGCGCCGTACTCCTCCCGGGAGTGCGTCGCCCAGTAGCGGAACGCCTTGCCCGCGCGCTTCCGGGCCAGCCAGCCCTTCCGGTGCAGGTTGTCCATGGTGGTCATGACGGTGGTGTAGGCGATGGTCCGCTCCTGCCGAAGGTCCTCGAACACCGCACGCACCGTGGTCTCACCCGCGCGGGTCCACACCCGCTCCATCACCGCGGCCTCGAGCTCGCCGAACCCGCGCACCGTGTCCTCCCGTCGGCCGGCAGTCTCGGCCCAGCCTACTATCTCCGTACGAAGGTAGTAGGTAGCCGTTCGGCCAGGCCGAAAAGGCTCCACGTCAGGGTGCTCCCCCGCCGCTCCCCCGTCCCTAGCTTCGGTGTCGCATGCCCTGAAGCGAGAGGTTGACCGCCATGAGCACTGTCAGCGCGTTGTTCCAGGTTCCCCGAATGAGCTGCGGGAGCTGCCGGAAGCACATCGAGGGCGCACTCGCCCCTCTGGACGGCGTGGAGCAGACCGCCGTCGACCTGAAGAACAAGGCCGTCACGGTGACCTACGACGCCGGCGCGATCGACCTGGTCCAACTCGTCGAGGCGATCGAGAGCGCCGGGTACCCGGTGGCGGCGTCCCGAAAGGTGGCGTGATGACCTCGCTCCCCTGGCGTCGCGGTCGGGACGCCGCCGGCCCCGTCCGCGCAGTGGGTGAGCCGGACCGGGCCGAACTGGCGATCGAGGGAATGAGCTGCGCGTCCTGCGCCAGCCGTATCGAAACGGTGCTGCGCCGCCATCCCTCGGTCAAGTCCGCGGTGGTCAGCTTCGCCACCAAAAGGGCGACGGTCACCTACTACCCGCAGGCGGCCACGCTCTCCACGCTGTACAAGCCGGTGCAGGCACTCGGCTACGGGGTGACCGAGGCGGAGAGTGCCGCCACGGCCGGCGCCGACGACGCGCACCGGCGCTCCTGGGGACACCGGGTAATCCTCAGCTGGCCGGCGGGGCTCGCCGCCATGGCGCTGAGCATGTTCTTCGCGGCCGACCCGTGGGCCCGCTGGCTCTCCCTCGCCCTCACCGTCCCGGTGCAGTTCTGGGCGGGCTGGCCGTTCCTGTCCAACGCGGCGAGGCGGATCGTCCACGGCAGCGCCACCATGGACACGCTGATCTCGATCGGCACCCTGGCGGCGTTCGGATTCTCCGCCTACCAGCTGGCGGCGGGCGGTGAGCTGTACTTCGAGACCGCCGCGCTGCTGATCGCATTCCTGTCGCTCGGCCGCTACCTGGAGGCCAGAGCCAGGAAGCGGGCGTCCAGCGCCATCCAGAAACTGCTCGAACTCGGCGCCAAGAACGCGCATCTGCTGGTGGGCGGCGCGGAACGGCTGATCCCGATCGAGACGGTCAAGGTCGGTGACCGCCTGCGGGTATACCCGGGCGAGAAGATCCCGGTCGACGGCGAGGTCACCGACGGCTGGTCGGCCGTGGACGAGTCGATGCTGACCGGCGAATCCGTCCCGATCGAGAAGAACACCGGGGACCGGGTCGCCGGCGCCACCATCAACACCCATGGCGTGCTCACTATTCGGGCCACCGCGGTCGGGCAGGACACGGCGCTGGCCCAGGTGGTGCGGCTGGTGGAGGAGGCCCAGTCGAGCAAGGCCAAGGTGCAGCGGCTGGCCGACCGGGTGGCCGGGGTGTTCGTCCCGGTCGTGATGGCCGTGTCCGTGCTGACCTTCCTCGGCTGGTGGCTGGTCAGCGGGAACCCGGCCGGCGGGCTCCTCGCCGCGGTGGCCGTGCTGATCGTCGCCTGCCCGTGCTCGCTCGGCCTGGCCACCCCGATGGCGATCATGGTCGGCACCGGCCGCGGGGCGGAGCTGGGTGTCCTGGTCAAGAGCGGCGAGGTGCTCGAGACGTCCCGACGCATCCGGACCATCGTGTTCGACAAGACCGGCACCCTGACCAAGGGCGAGATGTCGGTGGTCGACATCGTGACCGCGAACGGCGAGGAAGCCTTCGACGTGCTGCGCTACGCCGCGGCCATGGAGACCTTCTCCGAGCACCCGATCGGCAAGGCCGTCGTGCGCGCCGCGCGCATCCGCCACCTGCGGGTGCCGGACGCGGAGGGCTTCCACGCCCTCACCGGGCACGGCGTGACGGGTGCCGTGGACGGCATGGAGGTGTGCGTGGGTCGCCGCAAGCTCATGACCGACCGTGGCATGATCATCCCGGACGACCTGGAGCGGGCGGTCAGCGACATCGAACGGCTGGGCCGCACCGCGGTGCTGGTGGGCTGGGACGGCCGGGCCCGGGGCGGGCTGGGCGTCGCCGACACCGTCAAGGTCAACGCAGGCCCGGTGGTGCGCGAGCTGAGCGGCATGAGCCTGGACGTCGCGATCATCACCGGCGACAACACCCGCACGGCTCGCGCAGTCGCGGACGAGGTGGGCATCACCCATGTGCTGGCCGAGGTGCTGCCGAAGGACAAGGTGAGCGAGGTCCGCCGGCTGCAGCAGGAGGGCCAGATCGTGGCCATGGTCGGCGACGGGATCAACGACGCGCCCGCCCTCGTCCAGGCCGACCTGGGCATCGCGATCGGGACCGGCACGGACGTGGCCATCGAGTCCTCCGACATCACGCTGCTGTCCGGTGATCTGGAAGGGGTGCCGGCCGCGATCAAACTGTCCCGGCGCACCATGCGGCTCATCCACCAGAACCTGGGCTGGGCGTTCGGCTACAACCTGGCGGCGATCCCGCTGGCGGCGCTGGGCCTGCTGAACCCGCTCATCGCCGGCGCGGCGATGGCCCTCTCGTCGGTCAGCGTCGTCGGCAACTCCTTGCGGTTGCGCCGGTTCAGCCGCACTCGCCCGCAGGACACAGTCGCGCAGGCGGACTTGATGGACGGCGAGCTCGAGGGTGTGGCGCCGGAGAACAGCCTCAGCTAGGAACCCGGCAGGAACGGCCGACGCGGAGACCCCGCAGGCCGGGTCGTGGATGGACGGCCGGCGCGGAGACCCCGGATCGGCCGTCTTCCCTTGCCGGCGCGCCATAACCACGTGTTACGGTAGTTTCCACTACAGCGTGTAGTAATACCGTGGCGGCGCGAAAGGCTTGTGAGTCATGGGGTCCAGCCCGAGAACAGACCGGCGCGCTAACGGAGCTTCGGTTCCCGCCGAGGTGCCCGAGCTGGCCGAACTCGAGGCGATCGTGATGAACCAGGTATGGAACCTGGGCAGGGCCACCGTGCGGGACGTGCTCGAGGCACTGAACGAGACCGAGCCGCGTGCCCGCGCGTACACCACGATCATGACGATCATGCGGCGGTTGCACGCCAAGGCCATGCTCAAGCGGGAGCGCCATGACCGCACGGACGTGTACACACCGGTGTTGACCCGCGAGGGGTACGCGCACCGCCGGGCGCGCCGGCAGGTGGAGATCCTCGTCGACGAGTACGGCGACGCCGCCCTCGCCGCGTTCGCGAGCCGAATCGAGCATCTGGACCCGGACCGGCTCGCGGCCCTGCGACAGCTCGCCGAGCAGGCCGAAGCCAGCACCGGAGGTGCCGCACCTTGACCTTGCCCCTGGGGCAATCCAATACCGTCGCCTGGCTGATGGCGGTGCTGCCGGCGCGGCGCTGCGGCAAATGCCGACCATGACGGGGCTGCCGGTGCATCAAGGACGCCCCGTCGTGGCCGGCTCTCCTGTGCCGTAACTACATCGGCGTGGACATGTCGCCGGCATCCGGCCCCGGGAGGCCAGGATGCAGCCAGGACACGAACGGCGTGAGCACGGCGGCCAGCAGCAACAGCGCCCCGGCGATCCGGGAAGCCAGCACGGCCCGGGCGAACGTGTGCCGCTCGACGAAGATGACGGCGGTCAGGATCGCCATCGCGGCGAGGTTGGCCATTCCCACCGCGATGAGGACGACCATGAAGGCCGCGCAGCAACCGATGCAGACCAGGCCGTGATGGGACGCGGCCCGCGCCGTCTGCAGAAACGTCGAACCGCCATCGGCGTACGCGCACCGAGTTGACTGGCACCGGCTGCGGCAGCGGTCCTTGACCGGCGTGAACTGGTACAGGCCGCCAACGGCGTAGATTCCGGCCGCCAGCCATTTCGCGCCTTCCGGCGGAATCGATATCACCCTGGCGGCACCTTCGAGCACGAGGAAAACGGCGAGCCCGAATACCATCCAGACCAGCAGATAAACGGTCAGGAACACCGCGGTCCGAACCGTGAGCGAACCCGACGCCGCACCATTTTCTCCGCCGCGAACCGCGACGACGGCGGATGGCACCACGGTCGGGAACATCATGGCCACCACCATCGGCAGCCACATCAGCAGAAACGGCCAGAGGCTCATGCCCATGGTGCCGGCCATGGCGCCGTCCACGCCACCGGCCTGACGTACGACGAAGAACCACCCCAGGAAAATGACGACGATCAGGGCAAGCGCCGGCACACCTGCCTGACGTACGTTCAGTCCGCTGAACGGCCTGGAAGTCGAGCGCGTAACTGTCATTGGTCCACCTCTCGTGCCCGGAATTCGTACGGCCTTGTCACCGCTTTGAAGGCTGATGGCGGCGGTGCTTGCCGAAGCGGCGTGGCGGTACGTCAGGCCAAGCTGCGAGAGCGCGCCGGAGCGGCCGGCGGGTCACGTCCCGGGTGCGCGGCAAAACGCTGTGAGGAACTCATGGGCCCCCCGATCGACGCCCCGGTCATGGACCATTCGCACCGACGATAGCGGCGAGTTGCAATTCGCAGATAGCGTCCAAGCGGCGTAACCCCGGGGAGTGACCGCTTCCGGCCGTGATCGTCGATCATGAACGGCTCCGGCAACATCAACTACACGTTGTAGTTGACAGTCCATCTATTACACGGCATAGTAGATGGCGGATGTGCTGGACCCCGTCAGGAGAACGCCGTGACCCTCACCGTTGTCGCCTCAGACCCGCGCTACCCGCGGGCCGTGACGCCGCTGGCGGCCGCGCCAACGGTGACCCGCCCGCTGCTGCTGGCCGAGCCGCACGAGCTCGCCCGGATGGGTGTGCATTACATGCTGGAGCAGTGCGCACCGAAAGCCTCGGTCAGCTCCGTCACCTCCTGGCTGGCCGTCATCGAGGCGGTCCACCACAATCCACCCGCGGTGCTGCTCGTCTCCACCGAGCTCGACGGTGAGCCGGACGACACCCTCAGCCGAGCGCTGAGTCGGGCCGGCACACACGTCGTCCTGCTGGTGCGCTCGTCGGATCCGCGGCGGCTGCGGGCCTTTCTGCGGCTGCCCATCTCCGCGGTGCTGCATGAGCAGGATTTCTCCGTGGACACGTTCGACCAGCTGCTGGCCGGGCTGGACCAGGGAATGTCCACAGCGCACTCGCACGCCACCCGGTACCTGCTGGCGCTGGCCGCCGGCGCCGCCCGGTCGGGCGAACCTCCGGTCAACCTCACCGCGCGCGAGCTGGACACCCTCCGGGCCATCGCGCAGGGCATGACCAACCGGCAGATCGCCCGCCAGATGGGAATTTCCGAGCACGGAGTGAAGCGACACATCGGCAACGTGCTCGCCAAACTCCATGTGACGAACCGAACCATGGCCGTCACCGCGGCGATCGAGCGTGGCCTGCTCCCCCAGCCCGGCGCCAGGTGACCCGGATGGGACGACAGGACACGGCGATGACCACCATGGCGGGAACAAAGGACTTCCAGCATCCCCGCTTCGCGAAGCTGTACCTCGCGGTGGCCGACCGGGCCGACCGGATCGGCGGCGCCGTGCACCGCGGGCGGCTGCTGTCCGGGCTGACCGGCGCGGTCATCGAGGTCGGCGCGGGGCAGGGACGCAACTTCGCGCATTACCCGGACACCGTCGACTCGGTCGTCGCGGTCGAGCCCGACGACACCCTGCGCGGCCACGCGGAGCACGCGGCCGTGCGGGCACCGGCATCGATCACGGTGGTCGTGGGGCACGCGGATGCGCTGCCCGCCTACACCGGTGAGTTCGACGCCGCGGTGGCCTCGCTCGTGCTGTGCACCGTGCCGCGGCTCGAGCACGCGCTGGCGGAGATCAGCCGTGTGCTGCGCCCGGGCGGGGTTCTGCGTTTCTACGAGCACATCCGGTCCGGCAACCCCACCTACGGCCGGCTCCAGGATCTGCTCGAACCGGTCTGGTCACGGGTCGGCGGCGGCTGCCATCCCAACCGGGACACCGTCACCGCCATCGAGTCCGCCGGATTCCGGATCGAGGAGCTCGACCGGTTTCCGTTCAAACCGGTGTCCTACCTGCCCGCGTTCACCCATGTGATCGGCCGGGCCACAAAGACCTGACCCAGCTCACTCAATTATTCGAAATCACATCCTCACCGAAAAGCGAGGGATCATGACTATTGCCGTCTCCGAGCGGGAGCAGGCGCGGTCCGATGCCGCCGGATGCGCAGCGCCGCCGCCCGCCCGGCGTTTCCTCGGCGCCGGACTCGGGTCCGGGCTGCTCGGCGGGGTGTGCTGCTTCGGCAGTGCGCTGGCGGTTGGGGCGAGCGTCGGCGGCCTGTCGTTCTTCAGCACCTGGATGGAGCGGTATCAGGTCTACTTCGTGCTCGCGAGCGTCCTGGTCATGGCGCTGTGGCTGGTCCGGCAAGTACGTCGCGCCCGGACCACCGGCGCGAGCACGGTGAAGGCGTTTCTCCGCGGCGCCCGCCGTCAGCTCGTCGTGATGGGTGCCGTCTACCTCGTCACGCTCGGCCTCGCCGTGGCCGTGGTCGCCGCCGTCCGGCACATGTGAGCACACGAGCCGGTGGCGGTGGCTTGACCTTGCCCCAGGGGTCCGGTCTTACCGTGCACATACGGCCGGCTGACCGCCGGCGGATGGGAACAGGAGGTTGTTCGATGTCGTCAGTCCTGGTCGAGTCGAAGTACCGCGCGTGTATCGACGCATGCACCGAATGCCAGCAGGCCTGTGAGAGCTGCAACTACGGCTGCTGCGAGGGCTCCGCGGAAATGGTCGAGTGCGGTCGGATGTGTATCGACTGCGCGCGCCTCTGCGCGCTGTGCGTGGACCTGCTGTCCCGGGGTTCCAGCATCGCGTTGAAGATCTGCGAGCTCTGCATCGAGGTCTGCACCGCGTGCGCGGAAGAGTGCGCCAAGTACGACATGGAGTCCTGCCAGCGCTGCGCCGACGCGTGCCGGCGCTGCGTCGAGGAGTGCCGTTCCCTCGTCGCCGCGATGGCGTAAGCCGGAAAGCACGTTCAGAGCACGAGGGCCGTCCCGTACGCGGGGCGGCCCTCCAGCGTCACCCCGCCGTTTCCCTACCCCACTCGGGACCGGGGAATGTCGGTCTCGATCATGTGGCACACGACGGCGCCGTCCCTGCCGTCCTCGCTGAACGCCGCCGCCCGTGCGTCATTGAGCGTGGCCCGCAGGGCATAGAGATCGGCAAGCGTACGGTCGATTTCGGCGATGTGGTCGTCGAGCAGGGCGACCACCCGCCCGCAGGTCTGCTGTCCGCTGCGCTGCAGGGCGAGCACGTCCTTGATCTCGTCCAGCCCCAGCCCGATCGACCGGGCCTGGCGGATGAAACGCAGAATGCCCAGATCGGTTTCGTCAAACAACCGGTAGCCCGATTCGCTGCGCCGAACGTCCGGAAGCAGACCACGGCTTTCGTACAGGCGGATGGCCTTCGCCGAGACGCCAATTCTCTTGGCCGCCTGACCCACGGTGTACCCGGACAAAGGCATACGACGTCCCCATTGTGGCGATCAGATCTTGCTTTCCCAGGGTCGAGGCTACACCTTGCCCCAGGGTCAAGGTACAGCCGAAGTCCAGCCCGCTGCCCATGTGGCTACCCCCAACCGCCACCCCGAACGAGACTTCTCGACGCCGCGCCGATCCACTGGAATATCCGCAGGACAACGGCAGGGAGGACCCCGGTGAGTGACCTCGTCGCGCTGGTGACCGGCGGCTCGGGCGGTATCGGAGCCGCCATTTGCCAGGCGCTGGCCCGGACCGGAGCCGTCGTGGCGGTCGGGTACCAGGGAAATGTCTCCGCCGCCGAACACGTCGCGCAAACCTGCGACGGCCAGGCCGTGGCCGTGCGGATCAACGTGGCGGACGAGAATTCCGTTGCCGGTGCCATGGCGCAGGCCGGTGAGCTGGGCAGGCTGGGCATTCTGGTCAACAACGCCGGCGTGGTCGACGACGACCTGTTGCTGCGGCTCACCCCGGAGCGCTGGGACCATCTCATGACGGTGAACCTGCGCGGGGCGTACCTCACCTCCCGGGCCGTGCTGCGCCCGATGCTGCGCGCCCGGTGGGGCCGCATCGTCAACGTCTCGTCGGTCGTGGGAATGCGCGGAAATGCCGGGCAGGCGGCGTATGCGGCCACCAAGGCCGGGCTCGTCGGCTTCACGAAGTCGCTCGCGCGCGAGGTGGCCAGGAAGGGCATCACGGTCAACGCGGTGTCGCCGGGTTACGTCGAGACCAGGATGACCGCCGGACTTCCGGAGCGAGCCCGCGAATTGCTGACCACGTTCGCACCGATAGGCCGGCCGGTGAGCGCCGACGAGGTCGCACACGCGGTCCGGTTCCTGGCCAGTGACGAGGCGTCGGCGATCACCGGCGTGGACCTCGCCGTCGACGGCGGCGCGGCGATGTGACGAGTTACCCATCAGGCGATGAGAGGTGAACCACCGATGACGGAACTGACGGTCAAGGTCGTGGAGATCCTGGCGACCATGGCGGGCTTACCGCCGGACCAGGTGACCCCGGATACCACGTTCGAGTCGCTGTCCCTGGACTCGCTCGACCTCGTCGAGCTGACCCTGATGCTCGAGGACGAGCTCGGTGTGGAGATCGACCGGGACGACTTCGGCGAGCTCGTCACCGTCCAGGACGCCATCGACGCCATCGCGTCGACCGACGCCCTCGCGGCATGACGGCGGCCGGCATGGCGACCAGCGAGGTGGTGGTCACCGGTCTCGGCGCGATCGGGCCCGGTGCCCGGGGTGCCGAGGCGCTGTGGCAGGTGGTGCTGGACGGGAAGACCATGGCACGGCACGACACCGAGCTCGAGGCGGCAGGCGTGGCGGTGACCATCTCCTGCCGGGCCCCGTCCTTCGACGCGGACGCCGAGCTGGGTCCCAAGGCCTCCCGGCGCATCGACCGGTACGCCCAGCTGGCGCTGCTGGCCGCGGACGAGGCGGCCGGGCACGCCGGGCTGGCCGGCGGCGCCGAGCCCGAGCGGCTCGGGATCGTGCTGGGCACCGGTGGCGGCGGGTTCGAGACCTGGGAGTCGGAGTACCGCCGCTACCTGACCAGCGGGCCGTCCCGGATCAGCCCGCTGGCGCTGCCGAAGGCGCTGGCGAACACCGCGGCGGGGCTCATCTCGATGCGCCTGAACGCCCAGGGCCCCAACCTCACCGTCAACACCGCGTGCGGCAGCGGCGCCACCGCGCTCCTCGTCGCCCGTGACATGATCCGCTCGGGCGCCGCGGACGTGATGGTCGCCGGCGGCGTCGAGGCCGGCATCACCGGGCTCGCGGCCGGGGCGTTCGCCCAGATGGGCGCGCTCTCGCGAAACCCGGATCCGGCGACGGCGTCGCGCCCGTTCGACGTCGACCGCGACGGCTTCGTGCTCGGCGAAGGCGCCGGCGTGCTCATCCTGGAGCGCGCCGACCACGCCCGGTCGCGCGGTGCGCGACCCCTCGCGGTGCTCGCCGGCGCCGCGTCCAGCGCCGACGCGCACCACATCACCGCCCCACCCGAGGACGGCCGCGGCGCCCGGCTGGCCATGGTCAACGCGCTCGCCGCCGCCGGCCTCGACGCCGCCGATGTCGGGCACGTCAACGCGCACGGCACCAGCACCCCGCCGAACGACACCGCCGAGGCCCGGGCCATCCGGAGCGTGTTCGGCCCGGCGGCGGACAACCTCGCGGTGTCCTCGACCAAGGGCGTCACCGGCCACCCGCTCGGCGCGGCCGGCGCCATCGAGGCGGTCTTCTCGGTGCTGGCCTTGCGCGACCAGTTGGCCCCACCCACGGCGAACCTGGAGATCCTCGACCCTGCGGTGGCGCTGGACGTGGTGCGCGGCGAGCCCCGCGCCACCACCTTCCAAGCCGTCATGTCGAACTCTTTCGGCTTCGGCGGCCAGAACACGGTCCTGCTCTTCACCACCGCGTGACGTGCGCTGAATGCGTCTTCCTCACGCCCAGTGCGAGGAAGGCTAAGTCTCAATTGGTTACATACTGCGACTTGTGCAGGTGGCGCACCGTCCCCTCCATAACGCTTCTTCTGTGGCCGTCCACAGTAGACCCGAACTCAGAGTGGAAGTCCCGCATCATGAACTTGTAGCAGTCTGCGCAGGGGTCGGCCACGCGGCACGGACACCCGCCATCCGGGCCAATCGGTCTGACGTACGCTTGAGGCGTACCTAACCTGGCGAGAGGTGTCGTCATGGACGACCGCGTGGAGATCGGCACGCGCATAAGGAAGCTGCGGGCAAAGCTTTTGTCCCAGCGGGAACTCGCGGATAAGGCGCTCGTGAGCGTCGACCTGATACGCAAGCTTGAACAGGGCCGCAGGCACACGGCCAGCATCGGCAGCTTGCAACGCATCGCCCGGGCTCTCGACGTGAGCATCGCCGAGCTGCTCGGGAAGGTCACCACGCTACCGTCGTCCGACCCTGACGTCGGCGTGGTAGCGATCCGGCGAGCGCTGACTCCGGTCGATGACTTGCTCGATATGGACGTGGTCGAAGGCGCCTCGTTGACGCTTGGTGAGGCCGAGCGCAATGTGACTTACTTGTGGGGTGCCTACTGGTCGGGTCGCTATGAGCTACTCGGCACGCTGCTGCCCAACGCCCTGATGCAGATTCGCGCCACCTACCGCGCCGTGCCGGCCAGTGAACGCACCCGAGCAGCGCATGCCCTGGCCCGGGCCTATCAGGCCGCTGGCGACACGCTGGTGCACCTCGGCCATCCCGACGCTGCTTTCCTGGCCATTCGCGAGGCGTTGCGCATGGCAGAGGAGGGCGATGACGAGCTGCTGCACGCCACGTTGCGGGCGTCAGTGTCGTGGCAGTTACTTGTTCAGGGGCGCTATGAGGAGTCCGAGCGGGTGGCGGTTGTGGCCGCCAGCGGCATTGAACCGCATGGTGATGCCTCGGAATCCCAGATCTCCGCGTACGGCATCCTGGTCGTCACGGCAGCGACCGCCGCGGCCCGGGCACAGAAGCGCGACAGCGCGCGGGAGTTGCTCGGTTCCGCCAGCGAGATGGCCCGCCGGCTCGGCTACGACCGGGCCGACCACCAGACCACATTTGGGCCGGCAAAAGTCGCGATGCTCGGCGTTGACACCCACGTAGTGCAGGATGACTTCGTCGAGGCCCTGACCGCGGCAAAGGCGCTGCCGCGGGACGCCGATCTGCCGCTGGCCAGCAGGGCGCGCCACCTCGCCGATATCGCGCTGGCGCACCTGCGCCTCAACCACCACGACCAGGCGTTACAGACCACTCTCGCGATGGAACAACTCGCTCCGGATTGGATCCGGTACCAGTCTCTGCCGCGGCAGATCGTCGCCGATCTGATTGAGCGCGAGCGTCGAGTAAGTCCGCAGCTACGTGACCTCGCCTTGCGCATTGGCGCCATGACTGGCTAGGACGTCCTGTCCTACTACCCACTCGGGTAGTAGGACACGTTGTCCTATCCGCATGTCCGTTGATCTTTCTAGCGTCACCTCGTATTAGGAGGTGACCGGTCGTGCAAGATACCCAACCCAATCCAGTGTGGCAAATGCCGCTGCTGGCACAGAGCTTCGCCGCTGCGCGTGGCGTGAAGGTACAGCCAGTGGTCGGACCGGTCGATCTCAGTGCCGGCAGTCGTCGGGTTGTCCTTCCAAAAGGTCTGGAGCCCGCAGCGTGACCAGTACCGAACTCGACGCGCTTCTCAGCCGTATCGGACGTCAACGGTTCCTGGCGCACGCGTTCCGGCCCGATCGGAATGGGCCTGACGTACTGGCATTCGTGCGCTATTGGGCGGGCGGCACAGCAGATGTTGTGATCGTTTTTGATGAGGCGAGAGCGTCCGCCTTCCGCACGGCCGGTTCCGGTGCGGATGTGTTTGCGCCGGAGCTGGTGTCGTGGTGGTACTTAAACAATCCTGTGTGGACGCTGCGCGCGTTGATGGCGTTGCCGGAGCCGGGGCATCCTGATGAGCCGGTAGAAATCATGCGGCCACCGCCCGGGTGTCTGCTTCCCGCGGGTGGGCGAATGCCGGTGCTGGTGCGCGCGCGACTGCCTTGAATATCAAAGCTTCTTGTCCCCACTGGCATGCGATGTGATGCCGAAGTTTGGAAGGCGAACGTGAAAGATCAAATTGGGTTGGGCTCGATCGGGACCGGCGCCGAGGCGGTCAGTTGCGCGATCGTGGACGAGATCAAGGTGCGACAGGACCATTGCGGCGATCGTGGTCGTCGACTGGTCACGGTGGGGGTGGCCTGGTGAGGGACCGGACAACCATTGGGGTGCGGAACCGCCGGTTGTGCCTGGTGCTGCGCCGGTTGCGGGCCCTGTCGGGGTTGAGTGGGCTGGAGGTCACGGCGAAGCTCGGGGTGTCGTCGAGTCTGATCTCACGGGCCGAGTCGGGCAAGCGCGGCATCAACCGCGACGACCTGTCCGCGCTGCTCACCCTCTACGGGGTGGACCGCCCGGTCCGCAACGCGTTGCTGCACCTGCACACCAACGCCACGAACCCGGAGATGCTCGACCGCGGCGATCTCGACTTCCACGATGATCTCGCCGCCTGGACCGGCCTCGAACAGGACGCGACGGTGATTCATCACTACGAGGCGCTGCTCGTTCCGGGGCTGTTGCAGACCTTTCCCTATGCCAGAGCGGCCATCATGGCTGCTGACCTGGGCTTGGGTGAACAGGAGGTGGAGGAGCGGGTCAACGCGGGTATCGCCGGGCAGTCGCTGCTGCGCGGTCCGAGTGCTCCGCGACTCGACATCGTGTTGCACGAGGCTGCTCTTCATCAGCGGGTGGGCGGCGTTGACGTCATGCGTGATCAGCTTGGCTACCTGTTGGAAGCGTCGTTTCGGACGCGGATCGAGATCCGGATTGTTCCCGCCGAGGCGGGTGGACACGCTGGCATGGGCGGCCCAATCGTGATCCTGGACTATGCGGAGCTGCCCAGCCTGGTCCGCCTGACGAACAAGGTCGGCAACCTCTATCTGGAGGATCACACCGACGTCGCGGCCTACCAGCGAGCGTTTGACGGCCTGCACACCATCGCACTTCCGCCGGACCGGTCAGCGCACCTGATCAGCAAGATCGCGAGCAACATGACGTGACCGGCACACAGCGGCCCCGCCGCCCCGACCTCGCCACATACTTGGTCGGTTCGGCGGGCGGTGTCACCGCAACCTCCATCGGCGCTAAGGGAGCTGGTGGCCGGCGCGGGGACACCCAGGGGGTCGGCGGGACCCAGCGAACCCGCCGACCCCCGCCAGCCCGGATAGGACGTCCCCGTCGACGTTGTGAGCGCGGCCTCTCGGGGCCGGGTGGGCGGGGTGTCGACGGCACTCGGCGCGTCAGCCGGCCACGAGCCGAGCGGCGACGCGGCGGGCGGCGCCGATGACGCAGGACCAGATCGCGGGCGGGCGGTTGGGTAGGGGTGGGGCGATCCAGGAGCGGTCGGCGTTCGGGGGAAGCGTGATCTGGGTGCCGGCCGGGATGAGGCGGATACCCAGCGGCAGCAGGTCGGCGGGAACGACCGGGGACCGGGTGTTGGCGGGCTGGGTGAGAAAGGTCCACGAACCCTCTTTCGGGCTGGCGACGACCGGGCCGGCCAGCATCATGATGCCCAGCTCGGCCTGCACGAGCTCGGCGAACGCGGCGGGCATGGCGATCGCGTCGCCGCCTTCGCCGGGCACCAGGGCCGGACGGCGGGTCCGCGTGCCGGGTTGTTCACCGGTGCTCCGGCGCTGAGTGGCCTGCGGGTGCAGCGTGGCGGTGACCATGACCGGTCTCCAAACTTCTCCGAAACTTCCTGGAGACCAGGGGACCGCGGCCGGCTTTAAGTTTCCCTTCGATCCGCTATGAAGGCCGCCCGGGCGCCGGGGCCGACCAGGCTGGACTCGCCGGCGCCGCGGGCGGCGATGTCGGCGAGCATGGCCGTGTCGGCCTGCGGCATCGTGTTCCGGGTGGTGTGCTCAACCAAGCGGGGCATGAGCGAGCGGATGAGCTTGAGCAGGCCGACCCACCTCGGCGCGTGCACCGACCGCGAGCGCCGCCTGATCCCGGCGGCCATCGCCCGGATCGCGACCGAGGCCGGGTAGACCCGGCCGGCCAGCCCCGGGGCGGCCGCGCGCAGCGGGCCGAACACGGGATGCTCGTCGGCGCCGCTGACCATGTCCGTCGCCATCCAGGTGGGGTAGACGACGCCGACGCCGACGCCGAGATGGCGGACCTCGGCGCGCAGGCTGTTGGCGAACGCCTCCACGCCGGCCTTCGCGGCGCTGTACGAGGCACTTCCGGGAACGTGCACCATGGCCGCCAGCGAGGAGACCAGCAGGGCGTAGCCGCGGTGCTCGATCAGGTGCGGCAGCGCGACGCGGACCGTGCGCCACACCCCGAGGAGGTTCACCTCGATCACCCGCTCGAACGCCCTGGGATCCACGGACCGGGTGAATCCGGTGGCCGCGATTCCGGCGTTGGCCACCACCACGTCGATCCCGCCGAACCGCTCGACGACACCCGCGACCGCGCGCTCCAGGTCCGCCCAGTTGGTGACGTCGGCCTCCCACGCGCCGGCATCGGGGCCGCACTGCCCGGCGACCTCCTTCAGCTCCGCGGGTTCCAGGCCGACCAGGGCGATCTTCGCGCCCCGGGCCGCGAGCTCCCGGGCCAGGCCCGCGCCGAGACCGCGGGCCGCTCCGGTGATCAGCACGACCTTGCCCTGGATGGTCCACTGTGGACTCATGGCCCTACCTCCCCACCGCTGCCGGCTGCCGCTCGGGCACCTCGGGGTGAGCCGGCTCGACGGACTCCGTGAAGCCGAATCGTTGGTGCAGGCGGCGCAGGGGCCGCGGCGCCCACCAGTTCGCCCGGCCGAGAAGCCGCATGACGGCCGGCACCAGCAGGGTGCGGATGACGAACGCGTCGACCAGGACGGCGAGGGCCATGCCGACGCCGAACATCTTGGTGGAGGACACCTGGCCGGTGGCGAAGGCCGCGAACACCACGGCGATCAGCACCGCGGCGGCCGTGACGATCCGGCCGGTGCGCTCCAGGCCGCGGACCACGGCCCGGGTGTTGTCTCCGGTCCGGTCGTACTCCTCCTTCACCCGGCTGAGCATGAACATCTCGTAGTCCATGGACAGCCCGAAGGCCACCACGAAGATCAGGATCGGCATCGTGATCAGCAGTGAACCGGTCGGCGTGAAGCCGAGCACCCCAGCGAGATGCCCGTCCTGGAAGATCCAGACGAGGGCCCCGAACGTCGCGGTGAGGGACAGCAGGTTGAGCAGGATCGCGGTGAGCGGCAGGACAAGAGAGCCGAAAGCGAGCAGCAGCACCAGGAACGTGACGACCGCGATGATCAGCAGGGCGAGCGGGAGGCGGTCGGCCAGGCCGGCCTTGCCGTCCACCAGCTCGGCCGCGGGCCCGCCGACCAGGGTCTCGAACGGCGCGGGGACGGCCCGCACGTCCGCGGTCAGCTTCTCCCCCGCTTCGGAGATCGGCTCGCCCGAAGGAACGACGGACAGGTAGGTGGCGCCACCGCTGGCGAACCGCCGCGACTGCTCGGTTCCGCGCTGGGCCCGTGTCCCGTCCACATAGGACCCCGTGAGCGCGTCGACGCGCGCGACACCGTCGAGAGTGGACAGTCGGGCGGCGTACGCCTCGATCTCGGAGACGTGGGCGGAGGGGTCACCGATCGCAGGAACGACCGCCACCAGCGGGGCGGACTCGGCGCCGTCGAACTCGGTGCGGAGCACCTCCCCCACGTCCCGGCTGGATGTTCCCGCCGGCAGCATGCGGTCGTCGGGGAAGCCCAGCTTGACGCCGAGGAACGGCAGACCCAGCAGGACGAGCAACGCGATGACCACGACCGCGACCGGGACCGGCCGGCGCATCACCGCGCTTGCCAGGCGGTGCCAGCGGCCGTTCCCGGCCACGCTCGGCCGGCGCCGGCCGATCCGCAACCGGTTCACCTTGTGTCCCAGCAGGGCCAGCACCGCCGGGAGCACGGTCACCGCGGCGAGCGCGGCGAGGCCCACCGCGGCGATGCCGGCGTAGGCGAACGAGCGCAGGAAGTACTGCTCGAAGACCAGCAGGGCGACCAGGCTGGAGGCCACCGTCGCGGCGGAGAACACCACCGTGCGTCCGGCCGTGCGGACGGTCCGGCGCACCGCGTCGGGCACCGCATGCCCGGCCGCGAGCTCCTCCCGGAACCGGGACACGATCAGCAGCGAGTAGTCGATGGACAGGCCCAGTCCCATGGCCGTGGTGAAGCTCAGGGCGAAGACCGACACGTCGGTCAGCGAACCGAGGACGGAGAGCACGAAGAACGTGCCCACGACCGAGATCGCGCCGATGACGACCGGCAGCAGGCCCGCCACGAGTGATCCGAAGATCAGCACCAGGAGCAGCGCGGTGGCCGGGAAGGCCAGCTTCCGCGCGGTCGCCGTGTCCGTCTCGATCACCTTGTTGACCTGGTCGAACGCGGTCGCCTCGCCGCCGACTCCGACCGTGATGACGGCACCGCCGGCCTGGTAGGCGTCCCGGATCCGGCCCGCGGTGGTGAGCCGTTCGTCCTGGGAACCGGACAGCCGCGCGAACATCATGGCCTGGTCGGCGCCCGCCGAGCGCAGCGCCGGCGGGGAGCCGAGCTGCCAGTAGCCGGTGACCTGGGCGACTCCGGGCTCCGCGGCGAGCTTGTCGCCGAGCGCCCGCGCGGCCGCCGCGACCCGCGGGTCGTCCACACCGCCCGACTGCGCGGTGACCAGCAGGACCACGTCGGGATCGCCGGCTCGGAACTGGTTTTCCAGAATGGCGGCGGCGCGGGCCGATTCGGCGTTCGACGCCTCGAATCCACCGGATTTGAGGTGGGACTGGACATCACCGCCGAACAGGCCGGCCAGGACGACGAACCCGATGGCGGCGATGACAATGGCCCACCGGTGCCGCACGGTGAAGCCGCGGACGCGGTCGGAGGCGGTCTTCATTTTCAATCCTTTCACGCCGATGTCGGCAGCGCGGCGAGCGCGTTCTGACGGTGCCTCATTCAAGCGAGGATATTCAAAACGATCATGGACTTGGTAATGGATGGGTCAGGTTGGCTGGTGGGTGGGGCCGACCGCTCGGGCGGGCCAGCTTGCCGTGCGGTGTTCGCGCCTGTGGTCGGCTTGATCAGGCTGATTGCTGGACCGATCGCTCGGGCAGACCTCCGGCCTGCCCTCGCGACCGGTGGCGAACACCGCCCGGCGGCCCACCCTCGCGGTCGGCGTTTTGAATATCCCTCCCGGTGGCGAGTTTGAGCGAGAGAACGTGGAGGAATGTGCGCGGATGCCGGTGCAGGTAGAAATGGTCGCCGGGGAACGTCGACACGGTGTGCCCGCTTCTGGTGTACGCCGACCATTCGGCGAGCTCGGCGAACTCGACCTCGGGATCATCGATACCGCCGAACACCGAGATCGGGCAGTCGAGCGGAAGCCTCGGCTCGAAGCGGTAGTTCTCCACCAGCGCGAAATCGGCGCGAATGGCAGCCGTGCACAGCCGGCGGATTTCCTCGTGGTCGCACACGGCGTCCGCGGTTCCGTTCAGCTTCCGTACCTCCTCCCACAGCTCGCCGTCCGGCAGCCGGTGCCGCGGCGGGCCGGCGGCGCGGTGCGGGCTCTCCGGCGCGGCGCAGCCGGAGACGAGCAGGCGGGCCGGTCGCAACCCGTAGCGCCGGCGCAGGTGGTGCGCCAGCTCGAACGCGACCAGCGCGCCCATGCTGTGGCCGAACAGCGCGAACTGGCCGCCGGCGTGCGGCAGCACCCGGCCGGCCAGGTCCGTGACCAGCGCGTCCATCGAATCCAGCGGGCGCTCCCGGAGGCGCTCGCCGCGGCCGGGCAGTTCCACCGCGACGACATCGGCACCGGGCAGGGCCCGCGACCAGTGCGCGTAAGCCGTCGCGCTCCCACCGGCATGGGGAAGGCACAGCAGCACCGGGCGGCGCCCGCTTAGTCCACTATGGACCTTGCGCATCGCTGATCACCCGGCCTCGCCGAGCACCGGCAGGCGCCCGTCCAGGTAGAGGTATTTGCACAGCTGCCGCTGCCGTTTTCCGGACGATGTCCTGGGCAGCGCGCGCGGCGCGACCAGAACCACCCGGTGCGGGGCGTGGTTGAGCTTGGCCCGCACGGCTTCCAGGACGTCCCCGGCGATGGCGCCGGCGCGGTCGACCGGAGCGCGCAGTTCGGCCACGAGCACCATGCGCTCGACCTCCGGCAGGTAGAAGGCGGCTGTGTGCCCGAACCGCACGCCCGGCACGTGGTCAGCGATCGACTCGTAGTCCTCGGGATAGAAGTTGCGGCCGCCGACGATCATCATGTCCTTGATCCGGCCGCAGATGAACCACTGGTCCTGCCACTCGAACCCGAGGTCGCCGCTGAGCAGCCACCCGTCGCCGACCAGCTTGTCGCCGTCGGCATCCGGCTCGAACCAGTAGCCGCTCATGACGCCGGGCCCACGCACCGCGATCTGCCCGACCGAGCCGGGCGGCAGCGACGTTCCGCCGGCCCCGACCACCGTCACCTCGGTGTCCGTGATGGGACGGCCGCACGCGGCGAGTCGCCGGCTGTTCGGCGATCCGGCCGCGACCACCTCGGGCCGGCCGCCCGGTTCCAGGCTGGCGCGGGCGACCCAGATGTCCCGCAGCGGTTCAAAGGGACTGGTGACCGTCACCGCGAGGGTGGCCTCGGCCTGACCGTACATCGGGCAGATCGCGTCCCGGCGGAACCCGTACGGCGCGGCCGCCGCGGCGAACGCGTCCAGGGTCTCCAGGTCGATGGGCTCGGCGCCGTTCATGGCGCAGCGCACCCGGCTGAGGTCCAGGCCGTCCGGCTTGCGCCGGGCCAGGTCGCGGGCGGCCAGGCCGTAGGCGAAGTTGGGCGCGATCGTCGCGGTGCCGCGGAACGCGTGCAGTGCCTCCAGCCACGCTCCGGGCCGGCGGAGGAACTCGTCCGGCGACATGATCACGACGCTCTTGCCCTCCGCGATCGTGCCGACCAGAGAAATGATCCCCATGTCGTGGTACAGGGGAAGCCAGGACACGAGCACGTCACCGGGCTGCGGGGTGAGCACGCCGGCCACCGACGTGGTGTTGTGCAGGAGTTGCCGGTGGGTGACCGGAACCGCCCTGGCCAGCGCCGTCGTGCCGGAGGTGAACTGCAGCAGCGCGATGTCCTCGCCGGACACCGCGGGAATGCTCCGGACCTCCTCGTGCGCGGTCAGCTCCTGGAACCGGAGCACCGGCACCGGCAGCGCCAGGTCCTGGAGCAGCGGGGCGACGTCGTCCGAGACGATGATGGCCTTGGCCGCGGAGATCCGCAGGCGCCGGGCCACCTCTTCCAGGTAGCCGGCCTCGCCGAGCTTTCTGGGGAACGGCAGCAGGTTGGGCACGACGCCCAGCTCCCAGACCCCCAGCAGCGAGGTCACCAGGCCGGGCTCGGTCTGGGCGAGGAAGCACACCACGTCGCCGCGGATGATGCCGCGCGCGGCCAGCGCCGCGGCGACCGTCCGTCCACTTCGGACGAGCTCGCGGTAGGAGTAATGGCGGGTGCGCAGCTTGGAGTCGGTGAAGGTGAGCCCGGCCGCACCCGCGGCGGCCCGGGCCATGGCATCGGGAATGGTGTCCGGCCGCGGTGCCGGGACCGGGGCGTCGGCGCGCTCCTCCAGGACACGAGCTGATGTCATGCATGCCTCCTGCTTGTCCGGGACCTCGAGCCTGACCGGGGCCGCTGACACCGCCAAGCCCCGTACCGGGTGCCCGAACGGCTACCCCGGACGGGCCTTCCCGGCCGCGCCGGCGCGCGGTGCACTGGGCTCGGCCGCGAAACCTGAACGGGAGTACGACATGCCTGCTGATCCCGCCCCGATTTCCGTGCTGTTCGAGCCGCTGCGCATCGGCGGTCTCGAGCTCGCCGGGCGTCTGTACAAGGCGGCCACGGCCGAGACCCGGTCCACCGAGGACGGAGACGTCACCGACGAGCTGCTCGAGTTCTACGAGCCGATGGCCCAGGCCGGCACCCCGATGATCATCACCGGCAACATGTTCGTCGCGCCGCAGGGAAAGGGGCACGACCGGCAGACCGGGATCGAGTCGGACCGCCGGATCCCTGGGCTGCGCACGCTGGCCGAGATGACCCACCGCCACGGGAGCCGGATCTTCGCGCAGCTGAACCACTGCGGGCGCCAGCAGGCCGCGCCCGCGCCGGGGTTCACCGAGGCGGTGTCGGCCTCCTCGGTCCGCGAGCCGCTGCTCGGCACCAAGGCCCGGCCCATGACGGTCGACGAGATCCACCGCACGGTGCACGCCTACGCCGCGGCCGCGGTCCGCGCCCGGGAGGCCGGATTCGACGGCGTCCAACTGCACATGTCGCACGGGTACCTGCTCAGCCAGTTCCTCACCCCGCACACCAACCGCCGGACCGACGACTACGGCGGCTCGTTCGACGGCCGGCTACGCATGCCGCTGCAGGTGCTCCGCACGGTACGGGCAGCGGTGGGCGACGACTTCCCGGTGATCGCGAAGCTCAACGGCCACGACCATCTGCCCGGCCGGGCCGGGCTGGACACCCCGGCGCTGGTGGCGATCGCCCGGCGCCTGCAGGACGAGGGGCTGGACGCGGTCGAGATCTCCGCCGGCCACTACGAGTCCGGCCTGGTCGCCGAGCGCGGCCGGTTCAAGGGCGTGCTGCGCATGATGCTCACCGAGGGGAACTTCCGGAAGATCGCGCCATGGCGGCGGTTCATGGCGCGCGCGGCCGCTCCGGTGCTCGAGGCGGCGATGGCGCGCATGTGGCCGCCGCAGGAGGGGTTCAACCTTCCCCAGGCCGAGCAGTTCACCAGGGAGCTGAGCATTCCGGTGATCTGCCTCGGCGGGTTCAGCTCCGGCCCGGCCATGGCGGAGGCCATCCACTCCGGCCGGTGCGACGCGGTGTCGGCGGCCCGCGCGATGATCGCGAACCCGTTGCTGTACCGGACCCTGCGCGAGGGTGTCGAAGGCCCGAAGTGCGCCTGGTACAACGGCTGCCTGGCCAAGTGGGGCGGAAAGCCCGTCGACTGCTACCACCCCGAGATCCGCCGGCAGCGCGACGACCTGCTGGCGAAACACGGGCTGACCCTGCACGTCCGGGCGTCGACGGAGGAATGACCATGGGACTGCTGGCGGAAATCCTGGCGACACGAGGCACGCGGCAAGCCCACGACCTGGAGTCCATGCAGCGCCTGCTGACCCGGGCCCGCCGGTTCGGACGGTTCTCCCGGTCGCTCGGCGGCCACTACGCCGAGCGGCTGTGGTTCACGCCGTGGCCGACGCCGATGGGCCCCGCGGCCGCCGAGCGGGAAGCACGCTGGCTCGCCGAGACCGAACCGCTGAAGGTCCCGTTCGCCGGACGGATGCTCGACGGGTTCACCGCCGGCAGCGGCCCGGCGGTGCTGCTGATCCACGGCTGGGGCGAGCACGCCGCCCGGCTCGGCGCCTACGTCCGCCCGCTGCGCGCGGCCGGCCTGCGCGCCGTCGGCGTCACGATGCCCGCGCACGGTCCCGCCGCGGCCGGCACGACGAACGTGTACGAGATGTCGCGCGCGATCGTGGCCGCCGCCGCGACCGCGGGCGGGGTGGACGCGATCATCGCGCACTCGATGGGGGTCACCGCGTCGGCACTGGCGCTGCGCGACGGGCTGGCCTGCCGCGCCCTGGTGGCGCTCGCGGTGCCCACCATGCGCACCGAGGACGCGTTCACCATCTTCGGGAAGATGCTGGCCCTGCCGCCGCGCACCGCGGCCGGCCTGCGCGCCGCGATCGAGCGCCGGTTCGGACCCGGCACCTGGGAGGACGTCGCCGCGGCACTCGGCCGCAACCCCGGCATCCCCGCCCTGGTGGTGCACGACCACAACGACGCGCTCGTCCCGCTCGACGACGCCCAGGCGGTCGCGAACGCCTGGGCTGTCCCCCTGCACACCACCAAGGAGCTCGGGCACCGGCACATCCTGCGCGACCCGGGTGTGGTGGACCAGGTGGTCACCTTCATATCCGGTGCCCTGCAATCGGATTCCCTGGCCTCGTAAGGCGAACCGGGACCGGGATCGGTACGGTGGCGCGGAGTCCGAGGAGGCGTGACGGTGGCTGATGTGGTGATCGTCGGCGGCGGACCCGCCGGCCTGAACGCGGCGCTCCTGCTCGCCCGGGCCCGGCGGGACGTCGTGCTCGCCGACGCGGGCGCCGGACGGAACAGGTTCGCCGGCCACGCCCACAACCTGCTGACCCGCGACGGAGTTCCGCCCGGGGAGCTGCGCAAGATCGCCCGGCAGGACCTCGAGCCCTACCCCACCGCCCGCGTGGTCGACGACACCGTCACCGCGATCACCGGCGAGCAGGGGAATTTCACCGTCTCCTTCGCCGGCGGCACCACCGGGACGGCCCGGCGCATCCTGCTCGCCACCGGGGTCACCGACGAGTTGCCCGCCATCGACGGGCTCCAGGAGCTCTGGGGCCACTCGGTGCTG
>NZ_DASYTH010000242.1:0-22239 GCF_036002505.1 Actinophytocola sp.
GGAACGCATGCGGGAAAACCTCAAGCTCACCGGCGCCGCTCTGGTGTCTGAGCGGCTGACCACGATCCTGGCGCCGCTGGTCGGAAAGGCTGCGGCGAAGAAGCTGCTCACGGCCGTCATCGAGGAGTCCGAAAAGGACGGTACCGACCTGGTCGAGGCGATTGTCGAGGCGGTGGCCAGGGAGGGCAAGGAGTTGGACCTCGAGACGGTGCGGGCGAGCGTCGATCCGGAGCAGTACGTCGGTGCGTCGGTCGCGCTGGCGGACCGGGTGCTGGCCCGGTACCGCGGAATGCCCTGAAGGCGGCCTTCAGGGCACTCAACGTCCTGAAGGCCGCCTTCAGGGCACTTCAACCCCGAACCACTCCCGCAGGTACCGCGCCGCCTGGTCGATGGCCTGCCGGCCGCCGTCGAGGACTCCGGCCATGGCAACGAACCCGTGCACCATGCCGTCGTAGCGGGTGGACTCCACGGGAACGCCGGCCGCGCGGAGCTTCCCGGCGTAGGCCTCGCCTTCGTCGCGGAGCGGGTCGTACTCGGCGGTGATCACCAACGCCGGGGGGAGGCCGGACAGGTCGCCGGCGAGGAGGGGCGACACCCGGGGGTCGAGACCTTCGTCCGGTGTGGACAGGTAGTGGGACCAGTACCAGGCGACGGAGCGGCGGTTGAACAGGGCGGGGTCGTCGTTGGTGCGCATGGACTCGGTGGCGCCGCGGTAGTCGGTGTTGGGGTAGATCAGGACCTGGGCGGCGAGGGCGGGCCCGGCCGAGCGGGACAGCTGGCACACCACGGCGGCGAGGTTGCCGCCGGCGCTGTCGCCGGCCACGGCCAGGCGGGCCGGGTCGGCGCCGAAGGCTTCGGCGTGGTGCGCGATCCATCGGGTGGCCGCGTAGGAGTCGTTGACGGCGGCGGGGAACTTGTGCTCGGGGGCGAGGCGGTAGCCGATGGTGATGACCTGGCAGGGGACGGCGTTGGCCAGGGAGCGGCAGATGGCGTCGGAGGTGTCGATGTTGCCGAGGGTCCAGCCGCCGCCGAAGAAGTAGATGAGGGTGGGGAGCGGGTCGGCGGTGTCGAGCGGGCGGTAGGTGCGGATCGGGAGGTCGCCGGCCGGGCCGGGGAGGGTGCCGTCGATGACCTCGTGGACCGGCTCGCCGGTGCCGGCGGCGGCCTGGATGGCGGCGAGGTCGGCAGCGCGGGCCTCGTCGATGGAGAGCGTGTACAGCGGTGCGGTGCCGGCGGCGATGGCCTTCTCGCGCATGGTCTGGACTTGCGGGTCGAGTGGCATCGCGGCTCCTTGGACGCGAGCGAGCCCGACGGCGCTGGGCGCCGCCGGGCCGCTCGGGTGTTCGGCTAGTTGAGAACCAGGTTCAACGGGATGGAGTTTGCCATCGCCGCCGCGCCGGCGTCGTTCGGGTGGATGTGGTCACCCGAGTCGAACTCGGCCTTCACCTTGCTCGGGGCTGCCGGGTCGCGCAGCACCTGGTCGAAGTCGACCACACCGTCGAAGTCGTTGCGGTGCGTGCGGATGTACTCGTTCACGGCATTGCGGGTGGCTTCCTTGGCGGGGGTCCACGCGTCGTCGGGCTCGTTGAGCACACCGTTGAGGTCGAAGCCCTCGTACGGGCCGAGGGTGGCGACCACGAACCGGATGCCGCGCTCCTTCACGAGCTTGGCGTTCACCTTGATCGCGTTGATGATCGCGTCGGCCGAGTCGCCGGTCATCCAGATGTCGTTGATGCCCAGGTCGAACAGGACCGTGTGCACGCCGGGCTGCGGGAACAGGTCCTCGTTGAGCCGGGCGTTGGCGTTCGAACCGAGCTGGAAGAAGCCGGGGAAGCCGTCGGCGCCGGGCTCCGTGCCCTCGTGGTTGAGCCGGTTGCCGGCCAGCGCCGCGTTCAGCACGCCCGGCACCTTGCCGTTGCGCCGCAGGTCGACCAGCCGCTTGGCCAGGAAGTCCGTCCAGCGCGTGTTGGCGTCCAGGGTGCTGCCGTTGCCGTCGGCGATCGAGTCGGCGATGACCACCACCGAGCCGGCCGCCTTGCTGCGCAGAACGTCCACACCGGTCACGAAGTAGAAGCGGGGCGAGGAGATCGTGAAGCCGGTGCCGGCCGCGTCGCCGTTGAGGTCACCCGCACCGATGAACGCGGTCTGCCGCGCGGTGGCGTGCCAGGAGGTCGGACCGGTCGGGGTCGGGAAGAACATCGTCGTCACCAGGTCGGACACGTCGTCGACGCGCATGTCCACCGGGTCGCTGAGCAGCTCCTGGCCCTTCAGCATGGTCGCCGAGGCCTGGCCGTTGAACGTCAGTTCGTGCAGGGTGCTCGCGTCGATGTCGTTCAGCGCCGGGGTGGCCGCGTTGGGCTTGGCCACCGTGGCCCGTCCGATCGCGACGCTCTGCGTGCCGAAGACGTTGGAGAACCGGATCCGCACCTTGTCGCCGCCGACCGACACGTGCTGGAGCGACCGGAAGCTCTCGTTGGTGAAGCCGGTGAGCGACCGCCCCACGGTGTCGGACGGCGTCAGGGCCTTGGCCCAGCTGCCCACCCAGTCCTTCTGGCTGACGTGGTCGACCCCGTCCTCCTGGGCCGACGAGCTGCCGCTCACGACCAAAGCGGGTACGGCCACGGCGATAAGGGCCGCCGTGCCAACCACGCTCCATTTTCTCGGGGACTTCATTGAGAATGAACCTCCCACAAAAAGGACCGGGCACGAAAGCGGCGCCCGGTCACCAAAGCTTGTGGGCGCACAGTAGTACGCCCCCAAGGGGTCGTCAATCGCCATCAAGAAACTGACTCCAGTTGGAGCAACAGTTACTCAGAGCGGCAACTCAGCGCGTTCTTTCGGTAGCGCTTAGAGACCTAGAACCTCGGGCGCGGTGGCGATCGCGCGGTACCGCTCAGCGGGCTCCGGCACCAGGCGGCGGGTCTGCAGGTCCATCAGGCCACCGACGCTGGTGACCTCGGCGACCAGGGTGCCATCCGCGGCCCGGCGCAGCTGCTGCGGCACCCGGAAAGTCTTGCCGGCGCCCCAGGACATTTCGCATGAAACATCCACGGTGTCAGGGTAAAACAGCTCGCCGTGGTACCGGATCACGGTCTCCAGGAACACCGGCCCAATCCCCAGCGCGGCCAGTTTGCCCTGGTCGACGCCGGCCGCGCGGAGGAACTCCCACCGCGAATGCTCGGCGTACTGCAGGTAAACAACACCGTTCACGTGGCCGTTGCCGTCGATCTCGTAGGCCCGAACCGAAACCCGTACCGAAAACCGCTCAGCCATCCTGTCCACCTTCCGGTGACGCACCGCGTCACGCCGACCGCAGTCAGCGACCGCTAGTCTCCCCGACACACTACCGGTAAAGTCGCGGCGGGCGAGGAGAAGCCAATGGAGACCAACTTATCGGGCCATCCGAATTACGTCCTGCGGGCCCTTGAGCTCTTTGCCGGCTATGGCAAAACTGAGGCTCTCGTGCGCCGCGACCGCCGATTAACCTACCTACAGGTACGTGCGGCGGTAATGGAAATGGCGGCGTCGATGCACCGGCACGGCGTGCGCCCGGGAATGGCGGTCGCGGTCCTGGTCGAGCGGCCGCTGGAGGCGCCGGTCCTGCAATTGGCCCTGCACGCGCTGGGCGCCCGGTCGGTGTGGATCGACCTGGACGGGCTGCGCCGCGACCTCGGCGAGTACCTGCGGCTGGTCCGTCCGGAGCTGCTGCTCTACGACGCCCGCACGCAGGACCCGCTGGGCCGCGAGCTGGCCGCGCGGCTGGACGTCCCCGTGCTCTGCCTCGGCCCCGGCGGGCTCGGACCGGACGTGCTGGTGCCCACCGGAGCGGCGTTCGACCCGCGCTGGGCGGGACCCGAGCCGGAGTCGGTGTTCCAGACCAGCGGCACCACCGGGGTGCCGAAGCTGGTGCACCACCGGCAGAACTTCTACCGGCAGGTGCTCACGCTCGCCGAAGAGCTTGTGGCGTCCGGAGAGCACGGTACCCGGCACCTGTCGATCAGCGGACTGTCCTATCTGGCCGGTCAGATCTCCGCGCTGATCTACCTGTTCTCCGGTGGAACCCTGGTGCTGCTGGAGGGTTTCGAGCTGGCCGAGTTCCTTGCCACGATCGAGCGCGAGAAGATCACCTCGGCGTTCATCTCTCCGCCGGTGCTGTACATGTTGCTGGACAGCCCCAAGCTGTCTGCCACCGACACCTCGAGCCTGGAGCTGCTCAGCGTCGGCGCCGCCCCGGCCACCACCTCCCGGCTTCGGCAGGCCATCCGGCGGTTCGGCCCGATCGTGCGGATCACCTACGGGCTCTCGGAATGCCCGTTCGTCGCCGCGTTTCCGCGGATCGCCGGCGACCCGCCGAAACTGCTCGAGTCGTGCGGGAAACCGTACGGGGACGTGGATGTCGAGATCCGGGCAGAGGACGGTCAGGTGCTCGGCGCCGGCCAGGCCGGCGAGCTGTGGGTGCGCAGCGACCTCAACTTCGCCGGCTACTGGGGCCAGCCGGAGCTCACCGCGGACACGCTCGTGGACGGCTGGGTGCGCACCCGCGACGTCGGCTACCGCGACGGGGACGGCCACCTGTACCTGGCCGGCCGGGCGTCCGACATGATCATCGTCGGGCAGTACTGCGAGAAGATCTTCCCGCGGCCGATCGAGGACACCCTCACCACACACCCGCAGGTCCGCGCCGCCGCGGTGATCGGCGTGCCGGACCCGGAGTTCGGCGAGGCCGCGCACGCCTTCGTGGTCACTGTGGACGGTGCCACGGTCACCGCCGCGGAGTTGGCCGCGCTGGTCGGCGACGCGCTCGCCGAGGAGTGGGTGCCGGCCACGTTCGAGTTCGTGCCGTCGCTGCCGCTCACCGCGATCGGCAAGGTGAACACCAGCGCGCTCCGGGCCCGCTACGCCGCGGCACCGCGATGAATGACTCATTCAGTGCGGCGGACGCACCGAACGGGTCATTCATCGCATTCGGCGCCCTGCTGTGCGCCGAGGTCGTCTCCGCGCTGGGCAACCGGATCTCGATGGTGGCGATCCCGTGGCTGGTGCTGGTGACCACGCACGACCCCGGGCTGATGGGGCTGGCCGCAGCGGCGGAGCTGGTGCCGTACCTGCTGGCCGGGGTGTTCGCCGCACCGGTGGCGGACCGGCTGGGGCTGCGGGCGGTGTCGGTTGCCTGCGACCTGGGCAGCGCGGTGGTCATGGCCTTGATCGCGGGCTCGGACGCCGGGTTTCCGGTGCTCGCCGGGTTGATCGCGGTGGCGGGGACGCTGCGGGGGGTGGGTGACCGGGCGAAGCACGTGCTGTTGCGGCCGGTGGCCGAGACGGCGGGGTTCGGCATGGCGCGGGTGGCGGCGGCGTACGAGGCGCTGGCGCGCGGGGCGATGGTGGTGGGGGCGCCGCTGGGTGGGGTGCTGATCCTCTGGTTCGGGGCGCGGGGGGCGATCTGGGTCGACGCGGCGTCGTTTGCCCTTTGTGGAACGGTCGTCGCCGGGTTGGTGCGGGTGGTCGTGCGGTCCGCTGAACCCGGGTCGTATCTCGGGGCGTTGCGGGGTGGGGTTCGGTATCTGTGGTCTGATCAGCTGCTCTCGTCTCTGCTCTTGATGATCTTCGTGGTCAATGTGTTCGCGCAGGCTGGGACGGCGGTGTTGGTGCCGCTCTGGGTGGCGGACGTGCTCGGGTCGCCGGCGGCGCTCGGCGTGATCTTCGGCAGCTTCGCGGCCGGGGCGGTCGTGGGTGGAGTGGTCTTCACCGCGCTCGCGCCCCGGCTGCCGCGATATCCGACGTTCGTGGTCGGGCTCGCGCTGTCCTGCGCTCCCCCGCTGCTGATCCTGCTGACCCGGGATCTGACGCTGGTGCTCGCGGTGACGTTCGCGGCCGGGGTGGCCGCCGCGACGTCCAACCCGATCCTCGGGGCCCTGCAGTACGAGCGGGTACCGGCCGAGTTGCAGAACCGGGTGTTCGGGCTGGCGACCGCGATCTGCTACGCCGGGTTTCCGGTCGGCGGCGTGCTCGGCGGCGCCGCGGTGACCCTGCTCGGGCTGACTCCGGCACTGGTCGTATCCGGGCTGCTGTGCCTGTTACTGACCGTGGCGCCGCTTTTCTGGTATTTGGTGACGAATAGCGCAGCGCGCTCCCCCGGTCGCGCTTAGCGACCACTCTTTGTCCTTGGTTCCGCCGGACCTCGCAGGTAGAGTCCCGTCACGGTGACTGATTCACCAGGCGAACCCGGGAGAAAGCAGTGACTCACGGCTTATCCGAGGACAATTACGTATTACGCGCACTGGGGCTGTTCGCCCAATACGGCGACCGCGAGGCGCTGATATTCGGCCGAGACCGGATGTCGTTCGAACAGGTGCGGGCCCGCACCCTCCAGCTCGCCGCCGCGCTGCGGGAGCGTGGGGTGCGCCCGGGAATGTCCGTGGCCGTCCTGATCTACCTGCCCATCGAGGGGCCGGCGCTGCAACTCGCCCTGCACCTGCTCGGCTGCCGGGTCGTCTGGCTCACGCTCGGCACCGGCACCCCGGCCATGCGCGAGTACCTCACGCTCACGGCGCCGGACTTCTTCCTCTACGACCCGCGGACGCAGGACGGGTTGGGCCGGGAACTGGCGAGCGGCCTTGACGTTCCCGTGCTGCGCCTCGCGCCCGACCTGCTGACCGATCGTCCACATCAGCCAGACGCGGTCGATCTCGTGGCGCCGGATCCCGAGTCGGTTTATCAGACCAGCGGCACGACTGGTGCGCCGAAGGCGTTGGTGCACGGGAATGTGTGCTTCCGGCAGGCGCTTGAGTTGGCGACCCGCTGGGAGCCTGAGGGCCATCCGCGGCTGCGGCACCTCACCGTCACGCCGCTGTGGTGGTCCGCCGGCACGGTCGCCACGATGATCACGATGGCCAGCGGCGGGCTGACCGTGCTGCAGGACGGCTGGGAGCCGGCCGTCTTCCTCCGGGGCGTGGAGGCCTACCGCATCAACTACGCGTTCATGTCGCCGCCGATGTTCTACCAGCTGCTCGACGAACCAACACTGTCCACATCGGACACCAGTAGCATGTACATGCTCAACGTGGGCACCGCGCCGATCCTCACCGAGCGGCTCAGGGAGGGCGTCAGCAAGTTCGGCCCGGTCATCCGGATCGCTTATGGGCTCAGCGAATCCCCGTACGTGACCGCGCTCGCCGCAGTCACCGACGACCCGCGGCACCCCGAGCGGCTCCACTCGTGCGGCACCCCGTGGGGCGACGTGCGGCTGGAGATCCGCGCCGAGGACGGCACCGCGCTCGGCCCCGGCGAGGTCGGCGAGGTGTGGGTGGCCAGCCGGCTGAACTTCACCGGCTACGTCGGCCAGCCCGAGCTGACCGCGGAGACCCTGGTGGACGGGTGGATGCGCACCCGCGACGTCGGCTACCGCGACGTGGACGGCTACCTGTACCTCGTCGGCCGGGACCAGGACATGATCATCACCGGGCAGGGCTCGCGGAAGATCTACGGCCGGCCGATCGAGGACGCGCTCACCGCGCACCCCCGGGTGCGGGCCGCGGCGGTGATCGGCGTGCCGGACCCGGCCCTGGTCGAGGTCGTGCACGCATACGTGGTGCCGGACGGCGAGGCCGTGCCGACGGTCGAGGAGCTGCGCCGGCAGGTGACCGCGGCGCTGCCGGAGATCTGCGCGCCGCGCTCGGTCGACTTCGTCGACAGCCTGCCGCTCGTCGGGCTCGGCAAGATCGACAAGAACGCCCTCCGCACCCGCTACGACGCCGAGCATGCCTGAGCCACTTGTCGCGGGTAGTTCCCGCGACAGGTCCCACTTGTCGCGGGTAGTTCCCGCGACAAGTCGCACTTGTCATGGGTAGTTCCCGCGACAAGTCGGGACTCGTCGCTCTGTTGGGCGCCGACGTGGTGTCGACGCTGGGCAACTGGGTCTCGGTGATCGTGCTGCCCTGGCTGGTGCTGGTGAGCACCGGCAGCCCGGCGAAGATGGGCCTGGTCGCGGCCGCCGGGCAGGTGCCGTACCTGCTGTCCAGCCTGCTCGCCCCGCCGCTGGCCGACCGGTTCGGGCTACGCCGCACGTCCATCATGGCGGACCTGGGCAGCGCCCTGTCCATGGCGGCGATCGCGGCGGTGCCGGGGATCGGCTACCTGCCGCTGCTCGGGCTGGTCGGGTTCGCCGGGGCACTGCGCGGGGTGGGCGACCGGGCCAAGCACGTGCTGCTCAAACCCATGGCCGAGGCGGCGGACGTGCCGATCATCCGGGTCACCGCGCTGTACGAGACGCTGAACCGGACCACGCAGATGGTCGGGGCGCCGCTGGGCGGGCTGCTGATCTTCTGGTTGGGCACGCGGCCGGCGGTGCTGGTGGACGCGGTGTCGTTCGCGGCCTGCGCGGCGCTGGTCGGGTTGCTGGTACGGCCGCCCGGACCGGCCGCGGAGCCGGCCACCGAGCGGTACCTGGTGGCGCTCCGCGGCGGCGCCCGGTTCCTGCTGGGCGATCAGGTGCTGGTGGCCATGATGCTGTCCATCTTCCTGGTCAACGTGCTGACCCAGTCCGGCACGACGGTGTTCATCCCGCTGTGGGTGGCCGAGGTGCTCCGCTCCCCCGCCGCGCTCGGCGTGGTGCTCGGCGCGTTCGCCACCGGCGGGGTGCTGGGCAGCCTTACCTTCACCGTGCTCGCGCCCCGGATGCCGCGGTACCTGACGTTCGCCGTGGGCATCACGGTCGCCGGCGCGCCGCGGCTGTTCGCGCTGAGCAGCCACAGCCTGGCGCTGGTGCTGGTGGTGACGTTCGTGTCCGGGCTGGGGATCTCCGCGGTGAACCCGATCTTCGGCGCGATGCTGTACGAGCGGGTGCCGGCCGGGCTGCAGACCCGGGTGTTCGGGCTGGCCGGCGCAGTGTGCTCGGCCGGCCTGCCGATCGGGGCGACGCTGGCCGGGGCGGTGGTGACCGGGCTCGGCCTGCACACCGCGGTCCTGCTCGGCGGCGTGCTCTATCTGGCTGTGTCGCTGCTGCCGCTGCGGCGCATCCGGGTAGACCAGATGGCGGTTAAGTAATTGGACCAAGGTACTTAGTCCGAACGGGCCTTGGCGTGGTGTGCGCCGGCCGTGAGTATTGGTGCACCACGGCGGCTGGGGATGGTGTTCTGGTGATTGAGCGTGGCGCGCGGCCCGAGTACGTGTTAAAGGCACTCAAGCGTTTCGCCGAATACGGCGACCGTGAGGCGATCGTCGCCGTCGGGTACCCGTGGGAATGCCGGCTGACCTACACGCGGACCCGGGCCCTGGTGCTCGATATGGCCGCGGAAATGCGGGATTCCGGATTCCGGCCCGGGATGACCGCGGCGGTAATGGTGGGCCATCCGCCCGAGGCGCCCGCGCTTCAACTCGCACTGCACCTGCTGGGCTGCCGCACCGCGTGGATCGCCGCCGGCACCTCGCCGCGGGAGGTCGACGAGTACGTCGCGCAGATCAAACCGGACCTGCTCGTCTACGACGCCCGCACGCACCTCAAGCGCGGCGCGGCGCTGGCCGGCAAGCTCGGCCTGCCGGTGCGCTGCCTCGGCCCGGACGGCGCCGGCGCGGATCTGCTCGCGCCCAGGTCACCCGACGCCGCACTGTTCGATCCGGACACCGCGACCGGCGAGCCGGAAACCGTGTTCCAGACCAGCGGCACCACCGGCGTGCCCAAACCGATCCACCACAGGTCCGCGCTGTACGAGCAGATGTCGACGCTCGCCGACGAGTGGGTGGCCGCCGGGCAGCCACTGCTGCGCCACCTCACGCTGACCCCGTACTGGTACGTGGCCGGGCAGACCTCGGCGCTGCTGAACCTGGTCAGCGGCGGCGTGCTGTACCTGCTCTACCGGTTCCGGCCGGCCGAGTTCCTTGCCACGATTGAGAAGTACCGGGCCAACTCGGTGTACGTCTCGCCGCTGATGTTCTACGAGCTGCTCGACGAGCCGGCCCTGGAGACCGCCGACACCTCGAGCCTGCAGTTGCTCAGCGTCGGCGGCGCCGCGGTCACCCCGGCCCGGCTGCGGGATGGCCTCAAGCGGTTCGGCCCGGTCATCCGGATCACCTACGGGCTCTCCGAAACCCCGTTCATCTCGGCGTTTCCGAACATCGACGAGGACCCGGCGCGGCCGGACCGGTTGCGTTCCTGCGGCCCGCCGTACGGCGACGTGCGGATCGAGATCCGGGACGAGGACGGCGCCGTGCTCCCGGCCGGCGAGGCCGGCGAGCTGTGGATTTCCAGCAGGCTGAACTTCGCCGGCTACTGGCACCGGCCGGACCTGACCGCGGAGACCCTGGTGGACGGTTGGCTGCGCACCCGCGACCTGGCCTACGCCGACGACGAGGGCTACCTGCACCTGGTCGGCCGGGCCCAGGACGTGATCATCACCGGCAAGGGCTGCGACCACATCTTCCCGCGGCCGATCGAGGACGCCCTGGCCACGCACCCGGAGGTGCGCGCGGCCGCGGTGATCGGCGTGCCGGACCCGGAGCTGGGCGAGTCCGCCTACGCCTACGTGGTGCTGGCCGAGAACGCGACCGTCACCGCGGAGGAACTGTCCGAACTGGTCGCGAAGCGGCTCACCCGGTTGTGGGTGCCGCAGACGTTCGAGTTCGTCGCCGACCTGCCGCGCACCGCCAGCGGCAAGGCCAACCTCAAGGAGCTCAAGGCGAGGTGGGCGGCGGTTGGGTAACCGGGTCGCCCTGTACGGCCTCATCACCGGCACATTCATCTCGGCGCTCGGCAGCCGGGTGTCGATGGTGGCCGTGCCCTGGCTGGTGCTGACGACCACCGGCAACCCGGCGGACATGGGGCTGGTCATCGCCGCCCAGATGGTGCCGTACCTGGCGTCCAGCGTGCTCGGCACGCCGCTGGCCGACCGGTTCGGGGTGCGGGCCAGCGCGATCACCTCGGACGTGGTCAGCACGCTCACCACCGCGGTGATCGCGGCGACGCCGAACGTCGGGCTGCCCACGATCCTTGCCATGTCGGCGATCGCGGGCGTGGTGCGGGGCGCCGGGGACCGGTCCAAGCACGTGCTGCTGCGGCCGGCGGTCGAGGCGGCGGGCTTCGACATGAAGCGGATCACCGCCGTGTACAGCGGGCTGACCAACGGGTGCACGCTGGTCGGCACGTCGGCCGGTGGGCTGCTGATCCTGTGGTTCGGCGCGCAGGGCGCGATCTGGGTGGACGCAGGGTCGTACGGGGTGGCCACGGTCATCCTGGTTTTGCTGGTGCGGCCGCAGCTGCCTGAGCGGCCGGCCGCCGAGCCGTACCTGGTGGCGCTGCGGGGCGGGGCCAGGTTCCTGTTATCTGACCGCCTGCTGCTCGGCATGCTGGTGATGACGTTCTCCGCCAACCTGGTCAACCAGGCGCACACGTCGATTTTCGTGCCGCTGTGGGTCAAGGAGGTGCTGCGCTCGCCGGCGGCGCTGGGGACGGTGCTGGGGGCGTTCGCCCTCGGGGCGGTGATCGGGAATCTGGTGTTCACCGCGCTCGCACCGAAGCTGCCGCAGTACGTGACGTTCACGCTGGCGCTGGCGATCAGCGGGGCGCCGCGGCTGTTCGTGCTCGGGTTGAGCCAGGATGTGGCGCTGGTGCTGGCCGTGACGTTCGTCTGCGGGTTCGCGGTGGCGGCGGTGAACCCGGTTTTCGGCGCGATGCTGTACGAGCGGGTGCCCAAGGAGTTGCAGACCCGGGTGTTCGGGCTGGTGGCCGCGGTGTCGTTCGCCGGGTTCCCGGTCGGCGGGATGCTGGGCGGCTGGGCGGTCAACGGGTGGGGGCTCACCACGGCGATCCTGTTGGGAGGCGGGGTCTATCTGATCGCGACGGTCGTCCCGCTGGTGCGGCATTACAGAATTCTCAACAAATCGACCGAACGGGTGGAGTAAACCGGCAAATGGCCCCCGCCGATCGGTGGAAACATGAAAAGAGGCCGTGTCGCGGTGCGACACGACCTCTTTGACAGGTCGAACTACTTACTCGCCGGTGCCGATGGTCTCTTCCGCACCGATGCCCGTTCCACGCATGATTGCCTCCGTTGAGGGATGTGATGTGTTGATGCGACAAACGAGGCTGAGGCAGCCGAACCTCGGCCTCGCCAGGACAAAGCTAAGCTGCGCGCGCAGATGAGTAAATAGTCCGAATGGCGGGACTTGAGTCAGGTGCGGGGCCAGCTCGGGGAACGGCCCAGAAAACCCAGCATTCGCGCGGCCGGCGGGGCGTCCGCGGAGACCGGCACCGGATAGGCGAATGGCGCACCGGGGCCCCAGGAGGTCTCCGGCCACCGCTGGCCCATCCGGAGCACGGTAAGGCACAACTCTGGATCGAGGGTGAAGTCCGCGTCGATCGCCCGGGCCACATCCCAGCCGTGCACCAGATAGTCGACGAAGTGCATCCCGACGGCGACCTGCCCGGGCCTCGAGCCGAAGCCGTGCACCTCGAACGTGCGCTCCAGCACCCCGTCGCCGGCAAACGCGGCGCGCACCCGCTCGGCCGATTTCTGGTATTCACCGACCAGGTCATCGACAATACCGGTGCCTTCCCACACGTCCGGGTCGGCCGGCTTTCCCTCCGCCGCGTCGGCGAAACCGTTGTTGTTCCCGGCCATGTGCACCAGCAGGGCCCGCAGGTCCCACTCCGCGCACGGCGTCGGGGCGTCCAGCCGATCCTCGGTCACCCGCGCCACCGCCGCGTTGGTCGCCGCCAGCGCCCGCCGGTCCAGCTCGATGATGTCCACAGCAGATCACACCTTCACGTGTTGGCCGACCCCGGTCGGGGCGGATCCGTCGAGCGCCGCCTCGACCGCCACCGCCTCGATGTTACGGACAATCGTCTCCAGGTCGGCCGGTGCGAACCAGCGGGAGTCCGCCGTCATCTCGAACTTGATGTCACCCCTGGTGTCGAACAGGTTGAAGTAGATCTTCCGCTTCGGCGGGTTGATCTTGTCCGCCCAGCTCACCGTGCTGAGCTCGAGCGCCGACCGGATCTGCTCGGCGGTGACCGGCTCGGTCGCGCCGCGGTCGAACACCCGGCTGTCGTTGTAGAAGCAGGACAGGTCGATCTCCTCGCCGCGCTCCCGCTCCACCCGCTCGATCACCTCGTCCTGCTCGTACGGGTTGTAGTAGGCGTTCTTGTAAGCGGTGAGGGCGCTGCGCGCGGCCCGGGCCACCGCCTCGTCCAGCGTGATGTCCGCGACGTCGATGAGGTACGGGGTGAGCTGGATGAGCGCGCTCACCGAGTCGGACAGCCCCGGCCGGAACCGGTTGCTCACCATCAGCATGGCCAGCACCGGGTTGACGCCGGTGAACCGGGCCAGGCCCACGGCGAAGCTGGCCAGCAGCACCGGCGAGGTGTTGACGCCCAGCCGCGCGGCCACCGAGCCGATCGCCAGCTGGGTGGCCGGCGAGCGGTACTCGATCTGGTGGATGATCCGCTCGCCCTCGTACTTCCGCTCGCCGAACCGGCTCGGCGAGACCGTGCGCAGCACCTTTTCCAGGTACTCCAGGGAGGTCGCGTTCTGCTTGCGGCCGGCCGGGGTCTGCTGCCGGCGGGCCTGCTCCAGCGGCGGCAACCCGACCGGCGCGCTCTCGTCGTCGCGGTCGAGGTCGGCGAGCAGCGCGACCAGGCCGTCGGCGTCGATCGAGGTGTGCAGGATGACCAGCACCTGGTGGGTCAGCACGCCGCCACTGCGGATCACCGCGAACCGCACCGGCCACTCGGTCTCCAGCTCGAACTGCTCGCTCTGGTAGCGCTCGGACACCGCGGTGGCCACCTCGGCCGGATCGGTGTCGCCGGCGTCGACGACCTCCAGCACGGCCTCGCCCTCGCTCGCGCACACCTGCAGCGGCGAGGCGCCGTCGCGCAGCCGCAGCCGGGTGCGCAGCGCCTGGTGCCGGCTCATCATGAAGCGCAGCTGGTGCGCCATGCCGTCCACGGTGGCACCGTCCGGCAGCGCGGCCACGCGGACCATGGTCTTCGGCCGGCCGGAGAGCTCGATGGACTGCCAGAGGCCGATCTGCCCCCAGCTCAATTCCTCGACCCCGGAGCCGTCCCCCTCGAAACGCACCAGAATCCGGTCAGTCATTACCGCGCGACCTTTCGGGCTAGAAATGGGAGTTCGGGGGCAGGCGAGCCGCCCACCCCCGAACATGAGCGCGGACGGCTAACTTGGTAGCCGTCCGTCCGCTAGTGTGTTCACTCCTTCACCGCCATGTTGAGCACCTCCCTCCAACGTCGGGCCGCCAGGTTCGCCCGGCTTGGACAATCGCCCCAGCCTTGCGGTGTGGCCTAGTAAACCAGGCAAAGCCGACGGCCACTAGCTGTTGGTAAAGAGTTTCTCCGGCGGCACCAGATACCCCACTGGAGAATGTTCGAAGTGAGTTGGAACACTCCCGTACCGAGCGTATGCGGGCATGTGCGCATCGCGGCGTGAGCTGTATTTCGTTGACGGGTAGTGTCATCGCGGCTACCGTTTTCACAGTTATCGTTCCAGGCGCTTACGCCAAAAGGCCCAATGACCGGTGGCCGGTTCGGCGGATCACATGCCAAGAAGGCCAAAGTAGGCCAACTGGCGTAACCGTCCGGGCTTACCGGCACGGCCTGCTTTGGCCGGATTGGCATCTACTAACACTTTTTCAGTCGGTGGTGGATTGATGGAAACGGGCAGGCTCGGGCTCCCCAGACAGAGCCGGCTGCTGATCGTGGTCGCACTGGTCGACTCATCCGGCACGGGGCTGTTCCTCACCGGATCCGCGGTGTTCTTCACCCGCAGCGCGGGGCTGACCACCGCCGAGGTCGGGATCGGACTGACCGTCGCCGGGCTCTGCGCGCTGCTGACGCTGACCCCGCTGGGGATGCTGGCTGACCGGATCGGCCCGAAACCGGCCGCCGTGGTGATGCATTTCTGGCGGGCGGCCGGCTTCGTGGGTTACGCGTTCGTCCACGATTTCTGGGCGTTCCTGGCCATCGCCTGTTTCGTGGGCATACCGTCCCGGGCCATCGAGCCGATCGGGCAGATGTTCGCCGACCGGCATGTCGGCCCGGACTACCGGATGCGGATGATGGCGGTGTTCCGCGCGGTCTACAACATCGGCTTCACCCTGGGTGCGCTGCTCACCACGCTCATCCTCGCCGTCGACACCCGGGCGGCGTTTCAGAGCATCGTGCTGGGCGACGCGCTGACGTTCGTCATCGCCGGATTCCTGCTGATCCGGGTCCCGCTGCTGCACGAGGGGACGAAGAAGCGCACCGTCCGCGGGTGGCCGCGGTCGCTGCGCCAGGGCCGGTACCTGCTGGTGGCGGCGCTGAACGGGATCATGGTGCTGCACATTCCGATGCTCAGCGTGGCCATTCCACTCTGGGCGACGCTGCACACCAACGCGCCGCGGGTGCTCGTCGGGCCGCTGATCATGATCAACACGCTGCTGGCCATCCTGCTGCAGGTGCGGGTCAGCAAGGGCATCGAGTCGCTGGACGGCGGCATCCGGGCCATGCGGCTGGGCGCGGTGTGCCTGGCCGCGTGCGCCGTCGTGCTGGCGTTCGCCGGGCGACTGGACGCGGTCGGCGCGTCGGTGCTGCTGGTGGCCGGCATCGTGCTGCTCAGCTTCGGCGAGATCTACCAGTCGGCCGGCGGTTGGAGCCTGTCCTACGAGCTGGCCCCGCGGGAGCGGCAGGGCGAGTACCTCGCGGTGTTCAGCCTGGGCATGGCCGCGATGTACACGGTCGGGCCGGCGCTGGTCACGATCGGTGTGGTGGAACAGGGTCTGCCGGGCTGGCTGGTGCTGGCCGCGGTGTTCCTGGCCGCCGGCTGGGTGGTCCGGCCGGTGGCGCTGGCGGCGAAGGCGCAGGTTCACGCGGACACCGTGGCGACGCACAGGTAGCGCAGCAGGGGGTCGTAGTCGGCGAGCAGCAGTGGCCGGCCCTCGCGGTGAGCGTCGGCCAGCTCCCACCAGACTCCGGTGTAGGGCTGGCCGTCCGGGGCTTGGCGGACATCGTCGGTCAGGGACTGTGCGGTTGGGTAGAGGTTGCGGCTGACGATCAGCGTTTTGGTGTCGTGTTCGGCCAGGATCTTTGCGGCTTCGTCGATGTCGACGTCGGTGTGCTGGTCGATGTGGATTCGCTGTTGGGGTGAGCTGTCGAGCAGGAATCCGACGGCGGCATGGCGTTGTGGGATGGGTGCTGGGGCGGCCGGCTCGTAGTGGATGGCTGACTGCTCGGCCACGATCAGCATGGCGCGCGGGTGGTTGTAGGCGTTGATCATGCTGAGCGCGGTGAAGGCGGCCGCGGTGCCCTGGTCGCACACGGCGAACGCGAGCGGCTCGCCGGGGCAGCGGCTGCTCAGGTAGGTGGCGGTCGCGCGGCCGAGCCGGACGTCGTGCACACCGTAGGCGAGGATCAGCAGGTTGACCGGCAGCCGGCCGGCGTGCGTGGTAAGCACAGTGATCAGCGGCTCGGCCATCTCGCCGTAGGAGTGGCCGAGGTCGGTCTGCCGCACTTCCAGGTCATAGCGGCCGACCATGTCGGACAGGTAACGGCGGAGCGCCGGATCCCCTGCCAGGGCAGAGTTCCCGTCGAAGGTCCGGCGCTCGGCCGCCGCGATCCGCATCCCTGCCACTGTCACAGGGGCGTCGCGTGCTGGGTGACGAAGTCCGCGAACGCGCCGATCGACACCAGGTCGCCGCGGTCGATCTCGTCCACGTCGACCTCGATGCCCAGCTCCTCCTCCAGCGCCAGCAGCAGTTCCAGCGTCTTCGAGGAGCTCAGGCCCAGCTCGTCGAAGAGGCGGATGTCCTCCGGTATCGCCGACAGGTCCCGTTTCAGCACCTGCGGCAGCAGCGTGCCGATACTGGCCACCACCCGCTGCCTCAGCTCAGCGTCCAGTACTTTGTCCATCCCGGTCCAACTCCCTCTGATTCAGTGCTGCAGCACCATTGCGGAAAAGATCGCGCCGAACCCGGCCGCCGCGATCACATAGCGGTCACCGCGGTGCAGCAGGTCGTGCTCGACCGCGGTGCGGTAGTTGAGGAACGCGTCCGCCGCGAACGTGTGACCGGCCACCGGCACGTTGTCCAGCAGCACCTTCTCCACCGGAAGCTCGAGGCGCTTGGCCAACCGCTTCCAGGACACGGTGTTCACGTTGTGCGGCAGGATGAGCGTGATGTCGTCGAGGGTCAGGCCGGCCCGCTCGACCGCGGCCAGCACCACCTCGTCCAGCAGCTTCGGGTACTCGCGGACGTAGCGCTCGTCCAGGCCGGTGGTGTCCGCGGCCCAGTGGTCGAGGTCGCCGCGCTGCCGGGTGACATAGGACAGCACGCGGTCGTGCGGCCCGTCCGCGGACACCAGGCACGCCCCCGCGCCCTCGCCGAAGATCCGGCTGTCCGCGGCCACCGCGGGGTCCTGGGTGAACACCTGCTCACCGGCGACCACCAGCGCCAGCGCGCCCGGCTCGCCGGACGAGGCCAGCAAGCGGCCGGCGATGTCCACCGCCAGCAGGCTGGTGGCGCAGCCGTGGTGGGTCACGGTGAACGCGGTCGCCCGGTCCAATGCCAGGAGCGCACGCAACTCGTGGACCGGGTTCATCGGGTACGGCAGCGCGACCGGAACCCCGCGCGCGTACAGCACATGGCGGATCCGGTGCGCCTTCTCCCGCAGACCCTCCACAGTGGACGCGGCGGCGGCGAGCAGGTCCAGCACGGTGCCGCCGGGCTCCTGGCGGCGCACCTCGGCCAGACCGTGGTAGCGGCGCAGCACCTTGATCTGCGACGCGGCGAGGTCCAGCCGGCCGGCCAGATCCTCGATGGGCACGCGCCGGTCGGGCAGGTACGCCGCGACCGCGTCGAGCGCGGTCATGCCCCGGTTCCGCCCAGCACCGCGACGACCTCGGCCGGCCAGTCGCGCACCGCGGGCCCGTGCGCGTTGATCAGCGCGAGCGCGATCCGCTCCAGGCCGAACGCGGTGCAGGCGGTGTGCCCGACCTCGCCCCCGGCGGTGAACTCGAACACCTCGCCGAAGTGCTCCTTGTGGTAGTTGGCGGACGCGATCGCCTGCACGGTGTCGCCGGAGACCGCGACCCGCAGCTCGAACTTGAGCTCCTGCAGGCGTTGCGCCTCCTGGAAGAGCTTGCGGCCCGGCCCGAAGAACGGGTCGTCGGCCACCTCCACCGACACGCTCAACCCGGCCGCGGACAGCCACTCCCCCACCCGGGCGAGCCACCTCTCCCGCCAGCTCGCGCAGTGGTCGGGCGTGCCGGCGGTGACCAGCTCCACCATGCGGAACGAGCGCAGCCGGCCGGTCTCGCTGGAGGCCTCCTGCCGGAAACACGTGGCGTCGACGTGGAACCGCGCGGGCCCGGCCAGCTCGCGGCCCTCCAGCGTCGGGTACACCGGATAGCAGGCGGCCGGCAGCAGCACCACGTCGCTGATCGTGTGGTCGCGGTACCAGTCGCCGCCGGACTCGACCAGCGGCGAGAGCTTGCCCCAGGAGCGGCCGTCGCCCGGGTAGCTGTGCACCGTGCCGAGCAGCTGCGGGAACGAGCCGACGTAACCGGCGCGCTCGATCGTGCGCCGGGAGATCACCGGCGGAATCGTCAGGCGGCGGAACGGTTCCGCGGCCGCCATGGCCGTGATGCCGCGTCTCAGCAGGCCGATGATCTCCTCGAAGTTCTCACCGAAGAGGTAGACCCCGGCGGCCTCCGTGCTCAGTGGGAGAAGGTCCTCCGCCACCGCGTGGTCAAGCATTCTCGTGCCCCCTTCAGGAAACCGTCACTGGCAGGCTGTCGTAGCCGCGCAGCATCAACTTGTCGCGCTCGCCGGGGGTGCCAGCCACGGCGATGTCCGGGAAACGCTGGAACACCATGGGCAGCGCGAGCTGGCCTTCCAGCCGGCTGAGCGCGGCGCCCAGGCAGTAGTGCAGGCCGCCGCCGAAGGACAGCACCTGGTTGTCCTCGCGCAGCGGGTTGAACGCGTCCGGGTCGGCGAACCGCGCCGGATCCCGGTTCGCCGCGCCGAACAGCACCAGCATCCGGCTGCCCTCCGGGACCGGCACCCCGGCGAGCTCGGTGTCCTGTGTGGACCACCGGATGCTGAAGTGGGTGGGCGGCTCGTAGCGCAGGATCTCCTCGATGTAGGCCGGCGCCCGGCGCTCCGGGTCCGCGAGCAGCGTGGCCAGCAGGTCCGGCCGGTCCAGCAGCAGGGTCAGCCCGTTGCCGATCAGGTGCGTGGTGGTGACGAACCCGGCGTTGAACATGGTGAGCAGGTTGGCGATCAGCTCGTCGTCGCCCATCGGCGCGCCGTCCGCCTGGGCGGCCACCAGCCCGCTGATCAGGTCGTCCTGGGGCTCGGCCCGGCGCCGGGCGACGAGGTCCACAAAGTACTCACTGAGCTCCGCCGCCGCCTTGTCGGCCGCCTGCAGGTACCGCCACATCCCGCTGCCCAGGTCCAGGATCGCGCCGAACGCCCTGACCCGGTCCGGGAACCACGGCCGGTCCTCCTCCGGAACACCGAGCAACTCGCCGATCACGTCGGCCGGGATCGGCAGCGCGAACTCGGCCATGAAGTCCACCGGCGTGCCGCCCGCGCCCAGCTCGGCCAGCCGGTCCAGCCGGGCGTTGATGATCCGGATCACGGCCGGCTCCAGCGCGGCGATCCGGCGCGGCGTGAAGACCTGGCTGAACAGCCGGCGCACCCGCAGGTGCTCCGGCCCGTCGGTGAAGAAGATCGAGGAGAGCAGCGTGCGCAGCGCCGTGTGCTCGCGCCAGCTGGCGCTGCGCCGGTCCGGGTACTCGGTGTCCATCACCCGGAACGTCGCCGAGTCCCGCATGACCTTGTTGGCCGCCTCGAACCCGTGCACCACCACGTCGAAGCGGTACTCGTCGTCGATCAGCCGGCACACCGGGCCGTGCCGGTGCAGCTGCGCGTAGTGCGGGTACGGATCCCGCCGTCCCATGCGGGACAGCAGGTCCTTCAGCGACACGGTCGGGATGGTCGCGGAGTCAGCCATCCTTCATCACCCCCTGGATCGCGGTCACCAACTGGGCTCTACTCGGTTGCACGGCCCGGTCGAGGTCGAGGGCGAACGGCAGCACGGCGCCGTCCGGCCGGGTCACCCGCGCCGGCGGGGCGGTGAGTTGGCACTGCTCCGCCACGGTGGCGATGATCTCGCCGGCCATTCCGGAGGTCCGGTTGGAGTCGTCGATCACGACGAGCCGGCCGGTCTTCGACACCGAGGCGATGAGGCCGTCCCAGTCGAACGGGTACACCGTGCGCGGGTCGAACACCTCGATGGACGCATCGCGCGCCATTTCCTCGGCCACCGCCAACGCGTCGTGCACCAGGTGTCCCAATGCGACGACGGTGACGTCGGTACCCGCACGATGTACCCGGCCGACACCGAGCGGAACCGGCTGCAGGTCGGCGTAGTCCACGTCCTCGCGCACCGCCAGCGCACCGGCCGGGGCGAACACGACCACCGGGTCGTCGTCCCGGATCGCGGTGACCAGCAGCCCGTAGGCGTCCGTCGGGGTGGCCGGCAGCACGGTCTTCACGCCGACGTGTGCGTAGAGGCTGTACGGGTGGTCGGAGTGCTGGCCGGCCCACCCGGTGCGGGATCCCGAGCCGGGCACCAGGTAGGTCACCGGGACGGTGCACTGCCCGCCGGTCATCAGCGAGAACTTGTGCGCCTGGTTGGCGATCTGCTCGAAGACCAGGAACAGCAGCGACGGGATCTGGAACTCGATCACCGGCCGCATCCCGGCCAGCGCCGCGCCGGTGGCGAAGCTGGTGAAGGCCTGCTCGGACAGCGGCGTGTCCAGCACCCGCTCCGGGCCGAACTTGTCGAACAGGCCGGCGGTCACATTGGACACCGCGACCCGGATGTCCTCGCCCAGCACGAAAACGTCGGGGTCGCGGGCGAGCTCGTCGGTCAGCGCGCGGTTGAGCGCCTTCTGGTAGGAGAGCCGGGGCATCACCAACCACCCCCCGACCGCGCGCGCATTCCGGTGGCGTACAGGTAATCCAACGCGCCGGCCGGGTCGGGGTGCGGGCTGCTCACGGCGAACGCGACCGCCTCGTCGAGGACCGTCTCGATCCGGGCGTCGATCTCGGCTCGCTCCACCGGGCTGATCCGCGCGGCCTGGATCTCGACCGGGTCAGTGTTCCTGGCCTGCGCCACCTCGTCGTTGTCGCGGTAGCGGACGCGGGCCTTGTGCTCCCAGGTGTGGTGGGCGTCGTAGCGGTAGGTGAGGCACTCGATGAGCGACGGTCCGTTGCCGGCGCGGGCCCGGTCCACGGCCTCCCGCGCGGCGTCGAGAACCGCCTGCGGATCCATGCCGTCCACCGTCGTGGCCGGCATGCCGAACGCCGCGCCGCGGCCGGTGATCGTGCCGGCCACCGCGTCCTCGACGGTCAACGTCGTGGCGTAGCCGTTGTTCTCGCAGACGAACAGCACCGGCACCTTCCACAAAGCGGCCAGGTTCATGGCTTCCAGCAGCACACCCTGGCTGACCGCGCCGTCACCGAAGAAGCTCACGCCGACGGTGTTTTCACCGTTGCCACCGGCTTTGCGCCGGGCGGCCCAGGCTGCGCCGACGGTGATCGCGCCGTTGGCGCCGACGATCGCGTTGGCGCCGAAGATGCCCAGCGAGAAGTCGGCCGCGTGCATGGAACCGCCGCGGCCCTTGTTGAGGCCGGTGGACCGGCCGGCCAGCTCCGCCAGCATCTTCGCCGGGTCCGCACCCTTGGCGAGCACATGGCCGTGGCCTCGGTGGGTGCTGGTGATGATGTCGGTCGGGCGCAGCGCCGCGCACACGCCGGCGGCGATGGCCTCCTGCCCGATGTACGGGTGGATGCCGCCGACGATCACTCCTTTGTGGACGAGCTCGACGGCCCGTTCCTCGAACCGGCGGATCAGCCGGGTTGTCCGGTAAAGATCCGCGGGGGTGTCAGCCATGGTCAATTTCCTCTCACCGTGGCTTCGACCACGCCCTCTGCTGAGTCCGATGTGGACGGCCTGGCGGCCGTCACATCGAAGCCTGACTTGGTCAGGAGCAGCTGGTATTCGTCGGCTGTTCGGTCGTGGCCTTCGAGCATGCCGAGCATCAGCAGGTCGACCATGGCCGTGGCGGCTGACCCAGGCTCCTCCGGCAGCAGCTTCTCGAACACGAGCAGCCGTGCGCCGGGAGCCATTGCCGAGGCCAGGCGGCGCAGGATGGTCTCGGCATGCACGTCGGTCCAGTTGTGCAG
>NZ_DASYTH010000243.1:0-12292 GCF_036002505.1 Actinophytocola sp.
ACGAACTGACCGAGGTACAAGAACAGCTCGCCGCCAAGGAGGCCCTGGTCGACCGGTACCTCACCGACCACGAGGGCAACAAGATCGACCGCGAAACGGTCGCCCGCCGGATCGACAAACTCTCCGAACAGATCCGCCAACTGCGTCACCGCAGCGACGAACTGACCTTCCTCACCGACATCGACGACCAGGAGCCCGACACCGGCTACCTAGCCGAGATCCGAGACCGCATCCACGAGATCATCAGCACCGGCACCCCGCAGGAGCGCAAGACGATGTGCGAGGTCCTGGTCGCCGAGCTACGCATCGACGGGGACATCGCCACACCCGTCATCAACGTCCCGCTCGGCCGTGACGACATCCCCGCAAACCTCCAGCCGGAGGTGCACGACACCGCCGCGGAAGCGGTTCGCGTACTTCCACCAAAAGTGGGCCGCCGGGGACTCGAACCCCGCTCTCCGGGGTAAGAGCCCGGAGCATAACCGTCCATGCTCGCGGCCCGCGAGCGGAAGCTGGAGGAGTCGAACCCCCGGGACACCTTGCCCGGCCCGGTTTTCAAGACCGGTTGCCCACCGCTGGGCGCCAGCTTCCACGGAAGTCGGGTTGGCGGGATTTGAACCCACGACCTCTCGGTCCCGAACCGAGTGCTCTACCAAGCTGAGCCACAACCCGTAACGTCGGGACGGCAAGATTTGAACCTGCGACCCCCGCGCCCCCAGCGCGGTGCTCTACCAAGCTGAGCCACGTCCCGATACGCACCCCTGGCGAGAGTCGAACTCGCACATGACGCGGCTTCGTAGGCCGCCGCTCTGTCCATTGAGCTACAGGGGCATGAGTCCCGCCGGATGGTGTCGAACCATCCACCTCCGAGTTATCAGCTCGGCGCTCTCACCACATGAGCTACGGCGGGATGGAGCGAAGGGTGAGGGATTCGAACCCCCGGGCGGTGCTACCCGCTCCGCGCTAGCAACGCGGCGCCTTCAACCAGGCTCGGCCAACCCTTCATGCGCGCCCCGTACCGGGATCGAACCGGTGGCCTCCCGCTCGACAGGCGGGCGCTCTCCCATTGAGCTAACAGGGCAAGGACCAGCCCGGCGGAGCGTCGCCGGGCCGGCGCAGGTCATCCCTTGACGCAGACGACCTGCTTGAGGTGGGCGACGACCTCGACCAGATCGTGCTGGTCGGCCATCACCGCGGTGATGTCCTTGTACGCCGCGGGAATCTCGTCGATCACACCAGTGTCCTTGCGGCACTCCACACCGGCGGTCTGCTCGATGAGATCCTCCTGGGTGAAGGTCCGCTTCGCGGCCGCCCGCGACATCCGCCGGCCGGCGCCGTGCGACGCCGAGCAGTAGGCATCCGGATTGCCGCGGCCGCGTACGATGTACGAACCGGTGCCCATCGACCCGGGAATGATGCCCAACTCGCCTCTGCCGGCGCGGATCGCGCCCTTGCGGGTCACCAGCAACTCCACCCCGCCGTACGTCTCCTCGGCGACGTAGTTGTGGTGCGCCGAGATCGGCTCGTCGAAACGCGCCTGCGGCAAGGCGTGGCGGACAACGTTGCAGAGCAGGGCGAGCATGACGGCCCGGTTGCGGCGGGCGTACTCCTGCGCCCACCACAGATCACGCCGGTACGCCTCCATCTCCGGGGTGCCGGCGACGAACACCGCCAGGTCCCGGTCGGGCAGGCCGGCGTTGTGCGGCAGCGTACGGGCGACTGCGATATGCCGCTCGGCGAGCTCCTTGCCGATGTTGCGCGATCCGGAGTGCAGCATCAGCCATACCCGTCCGGCGTCGCCGCCGCCCTGCTCCAGGCAGATCTCGATGAAGTGGTTACCGCCGCCGAGCGTGCCCATCTGGCGCTGCGCCCGTCCTTCGATGCCGGCGACGTCGGCGCGCAGATCCCGAAATCCCGACCAGAACTGGTCCCATCCGGCGGTGGCAAGGCCGTGCACCCGGCGCGGCCGGACCGGCTCGTCGTGGGCGTTGAACCCGACCGGGATCGCCGCCTCGATCGCGCCGCGCAGACCGGAGAGGTCGTCGGGCAGGTCCGCGTCAACGAGGTTGGTGCGCACCGCGGACATGCCGCAGCCGATGTCGACGCCGACCGCGGCCGGCGCGATGGCCTGCCGCATGGCGATGACGGAGCCGACCGTGGCGCCCTTGCCGTAGTGCACGTCGGGCATCACCGCGACTCCGTCGACCCAGGGCAGGGAGCCGATGTTGCGTAGCTGCCGGGCGGCCTCCGGCTCGATCCCCGCGGGGTCGGTCCAGACCCGCACCGGGGCGCGGGTGCCCGGCAGTAGGGTGTGCGCCATCGTCTCCTCCGTCGCTGTCTGTCGTCGTACGTACCCGGTGGGGGATTCGAACCCCCATCCTCCGCGCTCTGAACGCGGCGCCTCTGCCAGTTGGGCTACCCGGGTGTGGAGTGTCGGGGAGTCGAACCCCCGCGGGCGTTGCTTGCAAGGCGACGCTGTGCACCAGCACCCACCCCGAGAGCCAGCGGCCGGACTCGAACCGGCTACCTCCGCTTTACGAGAGCGGCGCACCACCTGTCGTGCTGCGCTGGCCTGGGAGAGCCGGCGACGGGAGTCGAACCCGCAGCATCTCGCTTACAAGGCGAGCGCACGGCCACCCGTGCTCCACCGGCATCGCGTGCCCTCGGCGCGAGTCGAACGCGCACCGACCAGGCTCTCGACCTGGCGCCTCTACCAGTTGGGCTACGAGGGCGTGAGCTGGGAGCCCAGGATTCGAACCTGGACGAGCTGCTTCAGAGGCAACCATGCTGCCGGTTACATCAGCTCCCATCGCGGCCGGCGGGCCAGGTAGCGAAGCCTCGGCCGGCCGCCTCAGCGCCGGGCGGCGGACAGCGCGGCCCACGTCGGGGCCGTCGGCCGGATCCGCAGCGCCATGCCCGCCTCGGCGGGCGTGGCGTCGCCCTTGCGCTGGTTGCAGCCGCCACAGGCGGCCACGGTGTTCAGCCATGTGTTGCGGCCGCCCCGCGAGCGGGGTAGCGCGTGGTCGATCGTTGTAGCCGTCTGGCCGCAGTAGCCGCAGCGGCGGCTGTCGCGGGCGAGCACGCCGGCCCGGGACCACGCGGGTCCAGCGCTGTACCGCCAGCGGGTGACGACGTACCGGACGAGGCGCACGACCCTCGGTACGGGATACACACCGATGAGCCGGTCCGGCTCGGCCTCGTGGATCTCGGCCACACGGCGGAAGATCATCCGGACCGCGTGGCGGAGGCTCACCTGGTGCAGCGGGCCCAAGTCGGCGTTGAGAACCAGGACTGCGTCCACCGGGATGTCACCTCCCTGGTCGTGATCCGGTGGGATGTGGAGCGGACGACCGGGATCGAACCGGCGACCTTCACCTTGGCAAGGTGACGCGCTACCTGCTGCGCTACGTCCGCGTGAGAGCCGCCGGCCAGGCGCGAACCGGCCACCTCGCCCGTACCGGGGCGTGCTCTAACCGATGAGCTACGACGGCGGGGTAGGTACCGCGAGCGGGATTCGAACCCGCACCTGGACCGGGTTTGAGCCGCCTCTTCCGTTGGGCTACCGCGGCTTGGCGGGTCACCAGGCGCCCCGGGTTCGCCGGGTCCGTCGACCGACCGCGCTCATGCACGTCCTCGCTCCGGGTGCAGGAATCGAACCTGCGTACCCATGATCCAAAGTCATGGTGCCCAGCCAGCAGAGCAACCCGGATCGTGGAGCGGTAGCGGGGACTCGAACCCCGTCTGTGCCTGCTTGGAAGGCAGGTGCCCTACCCGTTGGGCGACTACCGCGAGCGCCAGATCCGGTCACAGTGACGGGAATTGAACCTTCACCCAGCTCCGTGGGCCACGGGCTGCCGGGCGCCACCAGCGGGAGTCGAACCCCGCGGATCTGGTTTACGCCGGGTGCACCCGGTGTCAACGGCCGTAGGGGATTCGAACCCCTGATCTTCGCGCTGAGAACGCGACGAGCTTTCCAGGCAGCTCCAACGGCCCATGTAACATGCGAGGCCGGTGAGGTGGTCCCGACCAGTCCCGCGCCGACGTGCCTGCCCTGGGCGTCGAACCCCGAACGTTCCGGGCTTCAACCGGACGCTGCTACCTCCTGAGCTTGGCAGGCGCGGTGGAAGGTGCCTTTCAACGACATGCCCGCGGCCGCGCCGGGGTCATAGCTCCTCTCGTCTCGGTGGACCTGCCCGGGTTCGAACCGGGGACCTTCGCCCTGCCAGAGCGAAGCGCTACCAACTGCGCCACAAGCCCATCGTCGAGGATGCGCGAGTCGAACGCGCTGCTTCCCGCTCCCAAAGCGGGCCCGGTCACCGTGCCGGACACCCTCGTCCCGCCCAGCCGGCCGGCATTTGTTCACCGACCGGCTGGGCATTCGCTTTCATGCCATCCACTGTGGAGTTCTCAATGATCGTCACCGCCGGCCTGCCGGGGTGTTCGCACGGGCGGCAGGAGTTGAACCCACAACCGACGGCTTTGGAGACCGCTGCTCTTCCAGTTGAGCTACGCCCGTATGGAAGTTATGGAGATACGAGAAACGCCGCCCGATCCCGATGCTGGGTGGGCGGCGTTCGCGCTTCGTGGATCGCGCTAGTCGCGCCACCTATCCAGGTAGGGGCGGTCGCTGTGCAGGTCGACGGGTCGCCCGGATATGGGCGCGCTCATCTCACCGCACAGCGCGCTGCGCCGCGGTTCGATCGAGGTGTGCCACAACATCCGAGTGCTCCCTAAGCTAGTTGGTCTTGCGTGCCGATCTGACAGTAGGGACGACGCCGGGACGGGGCAAGGGATTTCCGGCGGCGAAGGCTCGTTCAGTCAGGGCGGCCGCCGGCGGGTCGGATTCGCCTGGTATCCGCCGGTTGGTACTTGACAACTTCCAGGAGCCGCTGCCGGCGATGCCTGTGCGCCGCTGCCATGACGGAGGACCCAAGGTCGGCCACAACTCGCCCCGCGCTGGTCGTCATCATGCGGACATGATGCGGATGCCGATCGGTCGAACCGACTATCCGCCAACGCGTTCCCCCGCCGAAAGTTCACGGCGACCATCACACACACGGGTGACACCCGGGGCCGACCAGTGGGCGGATCGTCGGCTCAGGCGAAGAGGTTTCGGCCGCGGAGGTGAGGACGATGCGCAGTCTGGGTGTGATCGTGAAACGGTGCGGCTGTATGCAGCCGGGTACCCGACGCCGACGGGGCCGCAGCTGCCCGCGGCTGGCCGAGCGGGGGCATGGCAGCTGGTACTTCCACTGCTCCGTGACCACCATGTTCGGCCGGCGGGAGCGGGTCCGCCGGGGTGGGCTACCCCACGCGCCGCGCGGCCGAGGCCGCCCGCAACGAACTACTCGAGCAGTCTCGGGCCGAGCGCACGACCCAGACCTGGACTGTGGCGCGGTGGCTGCGGCACTGGCTGACCACCAAGACCGGCATGCCGTTGCCGCCGCCAACCCAACTCGCCCGCCTCAGCCCCGGCGGGGCACTTCATTCGTGCCCGAACCCGCAGACCGCGCCCGCCACCGACTCCCATATGACCCTCTGGACACCCACCGCGCATGCAGGTAAGTGCGCGAACCGGCGCGGCACCTGTCGGCTTGATCACCGACAGGTGCCGCGCAGCCCGATTCGAGCGATATGAGCGGGGCCGTAACCCAGGAGGGCGGCCTTGCCGCTCTCCTGGGGTCAGGTCAGGGAGCGACAGTCGTGAAGAACACGTCTGTCGGGTTGGTGGGGGCGCTTACAGCCGTGCTGAAGAACGGCATGAAGGTCGAACCGGCGCTGGTCAGACCTTCATAGTCACCGAGGAAGTATCCGCGGGCCACCGGGGCCTGCTCGATGTCGAATGAGGTCGGTGTCAGCCGGTTCTCCGTCCAGGTCGCACCGCCGTTATGGGAGTGGGCCAAGAACGCGTCGGTCAGGGCTCCCGGAGCTGGCGTGTTGTTCCGGAAGTCGTAGTAGGAGACGCCGACCGTCCCGTCTGCCGCTACCTCGACTGATGGGGTGAAGGCTGCCACGGGCACCGGGGTCTGGTTCACCTTGATAGGCGTCGACCAGGTACGCCCGCCGTCGGTCGACTTCGACAGCGCGACGTCGTCACGGAGACCGCCGCTGAAGCGGGAGTCGTTCCAGACGACGTAGAGGGTGCCGGTTGTGCGATCGACAGCCACGTCGGGAAGTCCCGCCCCCGCCCGAACCGCCGCACCAGTGTCCGGGTCACGCACCGCCACTGATTGGTCAGTCGAGATGTCGATCACGTTCGACCATGTCAGCCCCTTGTCGGTCGAGCGCATCAGCGACTCGGTGAACTGGTTCGGGGACGGCTGACGCCCCGATCCGTTAATGAGTTCGAAGACGTCGACCAGCGAGCCATCCGGGAGCACCGCGACCTGGTTACCAATCGTGAACAGGTTCGCGTTGGTAGGCATGATGTTCCGCGGCGCGGACCACGTCGCTCCGCCATCCGTCGTCCGCGAGAACATGGCAGGCCCGCGGAACGCGGCGGAGCGCAGCGCGTTGAAGTCGGCGTTCTCGCTGGGGAAGCGGCTCCGATCCCAGACGGCGTAAACGTACGACGCCTTCGGGTCTGCGGTGATCGACTCCTTGTCGTTGAAATGGAACGCCGACCGCTCGCTGATCAGCGTTGTGGGCTCGCTCCACGTGTCGCCCCCGTTGGTGGACTTGCTAACGAGGACCGCGGAGGTCAGGAGGTCAGCGCTCGCCGAGAGGCTGATGAAGTACGCGTCGCCGTTCGCCGCGAACGTCACCCACGGATCGGACGAGCGGTCGTAGTTCCCTCCATTCGCGGTGGTGCCGCCCGCGCAGGTGCTGAAGTGCGGCCACGTCTCGGTCCAGGTCTGGCCGCCGTCGTGCGTAACGGCCGCGATGATGCCGTGAGCACCGCCGTTATCCCAGCGGTCCTGCTGGAAGACGCCGATGATGTTGTTCCGGTTCGTCGGGTTGACCGCGACGAACGGCTCCACCTCGGAATTCGGGTAGTTCGTGCCCGGCCCACCGACGCTGCAGGTGGCGAACGGGCTCGGCCCTGTGGTGAGGACGAGTGGTCCTTGTGTGTACGTGCCGGCCGCCGCCGGTGTGGCGACCAGGACGACGACGACCGCTCCCGCGAGCGAGGCGAAGAGCCCGCGCCAAAGGGTTCGTTTGGCTTGCATGAAACCATCCCCTCGTGTTTCTTGTTGTGCTCCGATACCCCGCGCCTCCCCTCGTCAACAGGGAGTCTTCTCCTGGCGGCGTATGGGGTCAATCAATAACGCCTTGCCGACGGCAGCATCCGCCCAAAGGCTAGTTCTGGCGAAGTCGTGAATCTCGAGAAATAGCTGCAATATTAATACTTTTTACCTCGACGATAAGGAGTATTTCCTTCGAAAAAGGGTGAGCTTAAGAAATCCAGAGACGAAGATCTCTGGCAGCTCTTCTTTGACGAAAACCGGTGGATTTTCAGCTTTGGTCTCTCAGCTCAGCTCTTACTGGGATGGGATGAGCAGAAGCTTGAGCGAGTAGTTGCTGGCGCATCAGTTGCTGGAGCGGGCAAACGTGCAGACGCTTTAATGAGAACAGCCGGCCTCATAAGTTCACTATGCTTGGTGAAGATCAAATTACCGACTACGCCACTTCTGGCACAGCAGCGCCATAGGCCAGAGGTATGGCACGCAAGCGCCGAGCTATCGAGCGGTGTTGCGCAGTCGCACGTCACTGTTGAAAAAGCACGTCGAGCAATCGGCACGAAGTTGTTGGTAGAGATTCTGACGGGTTCGAAACAGGCATCAGCGCATTTGCATCCCGACCACGTTCCTACCTTCTGGTTGGCAGCCTGGATCAGTTCCTAAGCGCGGACGGTCGCGTCAGCGACGAAAAGTACTTAAGCTTTGAGCACTATCGCAACTCGCTAAAGGAAGCCTGAAATCATTATATGACGAGCTGTGTCTACGCGCGACAAACCTTCTTCAGCTCGATGAGAAATAGCCTCCTTGTTCGACAACTGGCCCGGTACGACCGCTGCAGCCAGCCCTTCGGCCAACGACGTCCGAACCGGCCGTGGAACCCGCTGTACAGCACTGAAGTACAGCAACCGTAAGAGCCGAACCAGGCCGAACAAGACCGGATCATGCTGGTTGACCTCGCAAGCGACCCCACCAACCCTCACCGCCAGTAGTTCACACCGAAGCGATCACTACTGAGCTGCCTACTGCAAAGATCAAGGTAGCACTGAGCCGCCACGGTCTTTCCGGACAGGTGGACCAAGTAGAATTGGTTGATCTGGAGAGGAAAACAGTTGTCACGCGCGAAGACGAGTTTCTCCCCGCAGTTTAGGGAAGAAGCGGTGATGCTGGTAATCGAGGGATCGCGCCCGATCGCCTCGGTTGCTCGTGAACTCGGCATCGGGGAAGGCACCCTGGGGAATTGGGTCGCCGCGTACCGGCGCGAGCACGCCGGCGACGAGCCGCCGCTGAACATCAGCGAACGAGAACGGCTGCGTCAACTCGAACGCGAAGCGCGGGAATTACGCATGGAGAACGAGTTCTTGAAAAAAGTGGCCATGACCGCGCGGTTCGCGGTCACCGGGCGGTATGAGAATCTGCCGGTCGCCGTCCGGGCCGACGTCGGCGCGGCTTGATGCTTCGAGCTCGTAAAAAAGTGTGACGCTGGGGCTTGAGGAACCGGTGACTGCTGCCTTGAGCGCGTATCTCAGACTCTTCTGATCGGCAGGTCCCTCCCGGACGGTCGCATGGGTGGACCGTAACAGGGAGATGGGTGTGGATGTTCTGGTGGAACGCTGCGCGGGGCTGGATGTACATCGCGACAGCGTGGTGGCCACGGTTCGGGTTCCGGGCAAGCGGCGGGGTACTCGTCGTGGTGAGACACGCACGTTCGCCACGACCATCGCGGGGCTGACCCGGATGGCCGACTGGCTGGTTGGTGAGCACGCGGTCACGTTGGTTGGGATGGAGGCTACCGGCGTGTACTGGAAGCCGGTGTTCGCGATACTGGAACCGGAGTTCGGGGTGGAGTGCTGGCTGCTCAACGCGCAGCACATGCACAACGTGCCGGGCCGCAAGACCGACGTCGCTGACTCGGTGTGGATTGCCCAGCTCATCGAGCATGGTCTGGTGCGGCCGAGTTTCATTCCCCCGCCGGCGGTGCGTGACCCGCGGGATGTGACCCGGTTGCGGACCGCGGTCACGCAGGAACGCACCCGGTGCATCCAGCGGCTGGAGAAAGATCATGCAGGACGCCGGGATCAAGCTGACCTCGGTGGCGTCGCAGGCGTACTCCAAGACCGCGCGGGCGATTACGGTCGCCTTGGTGGCCGGGGTCGGCGACCCGGTCGAGTTGGCGGCGTTGGCCAAGGGACGGCTGCGGTCCAAGTCCGACCGGCTTGTCGAGGCGCTGGCGAACCGGTTCCGGGTCACGCACCACGGCGTGATGGTCCGGCGGCTGCTCGGGCACATCGACAGTCTTGACGAGCAGTTGGCCGGGTTGGACGAGAAGATCAACGCGATGGTGGCGCCCGTCGCGGATCTGGTCGAGCTGGTGTGTACGATCCCGGGGGGCACCGAACACGGCGCACGTGCTGTTGGCCGAGTGCGGCTGGGGCATGTCGGTGTTCTCCTCGGCCGGGCACCTCGCATCGTGGGCCGGGATCTGCCCGGGCAACAACGCCTCCGGCGGCAAACGGTTCAGCGGCACCACCCGTCCCGGGTCGAAGTGGCTGCGTAAAGCGTTGACCCAGGCGGAGCAGGCCGCTGCCCGCGGCAAAGGCACCTATCTGGCCGCGCACCACGCCCAGATCCGTGGGCGGCGCGGCTCGGCCAAAGCGATCGGTGCCACCCGTCACGACATCCTGGTCGCCTATTGGCACATCGTTCGTGACCGGGTGCCGCATCGGGAACTGGGCCCCGATTGGACTACTCGCCGCTTCTCCGTTGAACGCCGCACCAATCGGCTGGTCAAACAACTGGAAGCTCTCGGCGTGAAGGTCACTATCGAGCCCGACGCCGCATAACCCATCGGTGGTGAAGCCGCAGTCGTCGAGGCCCCCAACCTGGACGACTGCCTGACGCGTGCCCGTGATGGCTGGGGGATTCACATCTCAGCCGAGGCGTACTTCGCCCGGGATCATCGGTGAGCGACACGTTCGAGTTCATCGACGCCGAGTACGCGGTCTCCTCCAAGAACGATCATCCCACACCGTCGATCGTGCAGATGTGCGCGTGGCTGGACGTCCCGATCCGGATTCTATGACTGGCGGAACAAACCGGAATCCGCCACGACCCGGCGGCGTGAAGAACGGCCGACGGCACCTACGGCTACCGGCGCATCCATTCCGACCTGGCCGACCACGGCGTCGTGTGCGGGCTCGAGCTGGTCCGGGCGTTGATGCGCGAGCTGGGCTTGCGGCCCTGCCAGCCGCTCCCGCGACGAGCGCGTGACGCTCATCGCAGCGGTGGTCCGCGGCGCTGTGTCCGGTGCCGTCCGTACCGTCGCCACATGGATTCTCGACCAGCTACACCGGTAGCGCTCTGTCAGGCCGCGCCAAGGGGCCGCGCAGCCGGCCCCTCGGCACGGCCCGTAACCGCCTATACGTGACGTCGAGCCCCGCGAGGTCCGTCACGGGTGTAACGATCAATCCGGGATGACCTTGGGAACCACCCGCCACGGGAAGCCCGCGGTGCCGTTTCGTCCATCCAGTCCGCCCAGCGCCCGAACCGTACGTTGGCTCCAGAGCACACCACGAACACACAACCGTCCACTATAGACATGAAAACGACTCCGATCCGGTAAGAATTACCAGGTCAGAGCCTTGATAACGGGTGCGCCGCGTAGGACTCGAACCTACAACCCGCGGATTAAGAGTCCGCGATCTTGAATATCGCTGGCTGACGCTTGATACCACCGCGTGACGTTTTGGCTGGTGAGGAGGCCGACGGTATGCCACGGCGTGCCGTCGGCCTCCGCACTGTGTCGGGACATCCGGTCTCCCATTGGTCTCCCATGGCGCCGGCTACGTTGTTCACCACCGACAACGGCACACCGCTGCACCCGGGCTGGCTCACCCGCCGCTTCCACCACTTGGTGGTCAACTCCAACACCAGTTGCGCGGGCCTGCACCGCCAACTTGGAGGGGCGGTCCGGCGGAGGAATCAGAGGGCGAGCATCGCGCCGGCGACCTTGTCGGCCGCGGCGTCCCGCAGGGCGGTGCCCATGTCGTCGAGGACGAGCAGCCGCGCGGCGGGGATCGTGGCGGCGAGCGCCTCGCCGTTGCCGACCGGGAAGAACGGATCCACGCGGCCGTGCACGACGAGTGTCGGCAGGGTTAGCTCGCCGAGGCGCTCACGCCACCGCGGCGTGCAGTCGAGCCGGGCGAACACCATTCCGAGTTGATTCGCCTGCTGCACAGCGGATTCGCTCGACGGTGTGCGGTCCCAGATCCGTGCCGCGGTCGCGCGTGCCTGCTCCGGGTCATTGCCAAGCAGCTCGGCGCCGTCGGCGGCGAACGCGGCGACAGCGGCTCGGTCGGTCCAGTCGGGCATCGGGCGCGAGAACACCGCTTGCATGGTCGCCGCGTCATGGTCCGGCAGATCGTCGTCGACCGGGCCGGGCGCGACTGGTCGGGTGCTCACCAGCGTCAGGGCCGAAAACGCCTTCGGATGGTCGAGCGCGGCTACCTGAGCGACCATCCCGCCGACCCCGACGCCGCCGAGGTGAGCCGTCACGGCACCGAGCGTGTCGACAAGCGCCGCCGCATCGGCGGCGAGATCGCGCAGACGGTACGCCGGTGCCTCCGGGTCGAGGGTCGTCGACGCTCCGCAGTCGCGCAGGTCATAGCGGACCACCCACCGGCCACCCGCCGCGAGCCGCTCACACACCGAGTCGGGCCACGACAGCATCGTGGTCCCGCCAGCCAGCAGCACGAGCGGATCGGCATCGCGGCCAAAGGTTTCGACGCCGAGTTCGACGCCGTTCGTCCGCACGGAGGTCATCGTGCTCATTGTTGTTCCTTCCCATCGGCTCGGATCCACTACTGCTCCTGACCCGAGATCCACCCGAAACTCATCGGCATCGTCTGCGAGCCGGGTACGCATGCGGATCCCTTGTGGGACCGGATGATCTTCAGCCATAGGCGTACGGCCGGGGTTCCGCTTACGGCAGCGGCATCAATGTCGGCAAAGACTCCAGACGCGCAGCTTGGTCGACTCCTTCGCCCATAGCGTCGGTTTTGCCGGTCAATGTCCGGTCAGCTCGGCGACGACAGGAGCGAGCGCATCAGCGGCGT
>NZ_DASYTH010000244.1:0-1770 GCF_036002505.1 Actinophytocola sp.
GTGGTCTCGGTAGAATCCCTTGCCCTGCACCAGGATTCCAGTCGGCGAACGGCAGAGCCACTGTACGCGGTGGAGTGGACACCACTGGGCTCCACGGTTCCCGGCGAGCCACTCGACGCCACCATCATGTCCTTTGAGGACGACGGGTCCGACCCGGCGATGTCGGCGCACACGATGGCCGGCGAGGCGCTCGAGGCGATCCAGCGCTGGCTCGCCGAGGACCGGCCGGCAAGCAGCCGGTTGGTGTTCACCACGCGCGGCGCCCCGGCCACGGCCACCGTCTGGGGTCTGGTGCGGGCCGCTCAGACCGAGCACCCCGACCGGTTCGTGCTGGTGGACCTGGACGACGACGCCGCTTCGCGGGCGATCCTCCAGGCCGCGCTGGCCACCGGCGAGCCCCAGCTCGCCCTCCGCGCCGGCCACGCATACGTGCCACGGCTCAGCGAGATCACACCGGCAGCGGGTAAGCCTGATCTGGACCTCACCGGCACAGTGCTGATCACCGGTGGAACCGGTGGCATCGGCGCGCTGATCGCCCGCCACCTGGTCACCACGCACGGTGTCCGGCGGCTCGTGCTGGCAAGCCGGCGCGGCCCGGACGCCCCGGGCGCGCGAGATCTGGCCGGCGAGCTGAGCGCGCTCGGGGCCGAGGTGCGTGTGGTGGCCTGCGATGCGGCCAACCGCGAGGAGCTTTCCGCTGTGCTGGCCGGCATTCCCGCACTGACCGCGGTCGTGCACGCGGCCGGGGTGCTCGCCGACGGCACCGTGGAAACCCTGACCGGGCAACACCTTGACACCGCACTGCGGCCGAAGGTGGACGCGGCCTGGCATCTGCACGAGCTGACCGCCGGGCTGGACCTTCGGGCGTTCGTGCTGTTCTCGTCCGTCAGCGGCACGGTCGGCACCGCGGGCCAGGCCAACTACGCCGCCGGCAACGCGTTTCTCGACGCGCTCGCCGAGCACCGCCGGGCGCGCGGGCTGCCGGCGGTGTCGCTGGCCTGGGGCCGGTGGGCGACCGGCGACGGCCTGGGCGGCGGGCTCGCAACCACGGATCTGGCGCGGTGGAGCCGAAACGGGCTGCCGCCGTTACCGACCGGCGCGGCTCTGGCCTGGTTCGACGCCATCCTGGCGGGCACCGAACGGGCCACCGTGGTCCCCGCCCGGTTCGATCGCGCCGCGCTACGCGATCGAGCCGAGGCGGGGACATTGCCCGCGGTGCTACGCGGCTTCGTCAGCGAACAGCGAATTCCCGGGGCACAACCCCGGTCTACCCCGCTGGATCAGGTGATCACGGCCGTCGCCACCGTGCTCGGGCACGGCGACCCGCGCGGCATCGACCCGGCGCGATCGTTCGAGGAGCTGGGGTTCGACTCGCTGACCGGCGTGGAGCTGCGCAACCGCCTGCAGGCCACGGCCGGGCTCCGGCTGCCGGCCACCGCGATCTTCGACCACCCCACGCCCGCGGCGCTGGCCGGTTACCTTGCTGCGCGGCGCACCGGTTCGCCCGCGGGCCGCCCGGGGCGCGAAACGGCCGCCGCCACCGGCGAGCCGATCGCGATCGTGGGCATGGCCTGCCGGTATCCGGGCGGCGTGGCGTCGCCGGAGGAGCTGTGGCGGCTGGTGGACGATGGGGTCGACGCCATCGGGCCGTTTCCGGACAACCGGGGCTGGGAGGTCGAGCGGCTCTACCATCCCGATCCGGGCCGGACCGGGCATTCCACTACCCGGCACGGCGGTTTCCTGTATGACGCGGACCGGTTCGACGCGGAG
>NZ_DASYTH010000245.1:0-11287 GCF_036002505.1 Actinophytocola sp.
CCGCGCGACACCTCGGTGTCCACTGTGGAGTGGGTGCGAGGAATGCGTCCTTCCTCACGCCCAGCGTGAGGAAGGACGCATTCCTCGCACGACTTCGGAGCCACTGGAATACCTGGCGTCACCACAATCCCATCAGCAACAGCAACCACTCAGGTGATCTTGAAACAGCCGTGGGTCCACTCGGAGCGCTGCCGCTGGGTGAGCTGCTACTCAAAGTCACGCTCCGTGGCGGAATGTAACAGAGCGCCGTAGCTCATGGATCCCTGGGTGCGTGGTTGCTTGGTGCGCGCCGGCTACCCGTAGAGGGCGTCGATCTCCGTGGCGTACTTCTCGGTGATGGGGCGGCGGCGCAGTTTCATGGTGGGGGTGAGCTCGTCGCCGCCGGGCTCCCACACCACTGGCAGGACGGTGAACTTCTTGAGCTGCTCCACTCGGGACAGACGGGAGTTGGCGGTGTCCACAGCGGACTGGATGGCGGCGGTGAGGGCCGGATCTTTGGCGAGCTCGGCGATGGTGGCGTCGGGGTTGCCGTTGGCGGCGGCGAAGCCGGCGGCCATGTCGGGGTCGAGGACGATCAGGGCGGTGTTGTAGGGGCGGTTGTCGCCGATGGTGACGGCTTGGCCGATGAGGGCGGAGGCGGCGCGGACGGCGTTTTCGATGTTGGCTGGGGACATGTTCTTGCCGGCGGTGTTGATGATCAGTTCCTTTTTGCGGTCGATGATCGTCACGTAGCCGTCGGGGTCGATGGTGGCGATGTCGCCGGTGTGCAGCCAGCCGTCGGGGTCGATGGTTTCGGCGGTCTTCTCGGGGTCGTTGCGGTAGCCCTTCATCACGGTGGCGCCGCGGGCCAGGAGCTCGCCGTCGTCGGCGAGTGTGACCTCGACGCCGGGGATGGCGGTGCCGACGGTACCGATCTTGATCGCGTCCGGCGGGTTGATCGTGGCGCAGCAGGAAAGCTCGGACATGCCCCACAGTTCACAGACCGGAATGCCGATGGCGCACACGAATTCCAGCACGTCCGGGGCGATCGGGGCGGCGCCGGAGACCGCCACGCGGACCTGGTCCAGGCCGAGCAGGGCGCGGAACTTGGACAGCACCAGCTCGTCGGCCTGGCGGTACTCGGCTTCGAGCTCGGCCGGGACCGGGCCGGACTGTCCGGTTCGGACATAGCGCAGGCCGACGTCGATGGCCCAGCGGGCGGCCTGCTGCTTGGTGGGGTCGGGCTCGTGCTCGACGGCCGCCTCGATGCCGGCCTTGAGGCGGTACCACATCTGCGGCACGCCGCCCATGGTGGTCGGCTTGGCGTCGTGGAACGCGGTGAGGATGGTCTTGTAGTCGGCCAGGCAGGTGACCTCGGTGCCGTAGATCATCGAGGAGTAGTGGCAGCCCCAGCGATCCGCGACGTGGGCGGAGGGCAGGTAGGAGATCACCCGCTCGTCCTCCTGGTGGCCGAACACCTCGGCGGTGGCGGCACACTGGGCGAGGATGTTGGCGTGGGTGAGCTCGACGCCCTTGGGCGGGCCGGTGGTGCCCGAGGTGTAGATGATCGTCGCCAGGTCGGAGCCGGACACCGCGCGCCAGGAGCGTTCGAAGTCGAAGCCGGGCGCCGGGCGGTCCTCCAGTTCGTCCAGGGTCAACGCGTCGCCACTGTCCACGGTGATCAGGTGCGGGATGCCGGCCTGTTCGCAGACCTGGCGCAGCATCGGCAGGAACTGGCTCTCGGTGATCACCACGCGGTTGCCCGCGTTGGCGAACAGGTAGGCGATCTGTTCCGGCGCCGAGGTGTTGTAGACCGAGAACGGGGTGGCGCCGAGGTGCAGCGCGGCGGTGTCGCACAGGTGGAACTTGGGGCGGTTGACCATCATCAGCGCGACCGTGTCGCCCGGCCCGACGCCCAGCCCGGCGAGTCCCGCGGCGACCCGGCGCACCGCGTCGGCGTACACCCGCCAGGTGATCGACACCTTGCCGCCCGGCGTGCGCAGGGCCACCTTGTCGGGCCGTGCGGCAGCGGTGAGCTGGAAAGCCTCGCAGAGCGTCGTCGCTGTCATGCCGGTCACAGTGCCACATGAAATGAGGGTTCTGCACTGCATGTCCGGTAGTTGCGCTGGCACCGGTGGTCGGCCGGCCGGTTGCTCGCGGTGGGCCACCATGCCGTGCCACCACTCCCAACCGGGGTCATGCATAACCCTCACGGCCAGATAAAAACAAGCATGCATGCTTGAAATTCGGCAACGGCGCGTGGCACGGTGGTCCCGTGGTAGAGCTGACCGCGCTGCTCGCCGACCTCGATGCCGAGAGTGCCGAGCTCGAGGCGATGGTGACCCCGCTGCCCGAGGCGGACTGGGCCCGGCCGACGCCGGCTCCCGGCTGGACGGTCGCGCACCAGGTGGCGCATCTGGCGTGGACCGACGAGCGGGCGCTGCTGGCGGCGACCGACGCCGAGGCGTTCCACGCGGAGATCATGGAGCTGGCACGCGACCCGAACCGGCGCTGGGTGGACGAGTCCGCGGACGAGGGCGCCGCGGTGCCGCCGGCCGAGCTGCTCGACCGATGGCGGCGGAGCCGCGCAAGGCTGGCCGAGGCGCTGGCGGCCGTGCCGGTCGGGGAAAAGCTGCCCTGGTACGGGCCGCCGATGAGCGTGGCGTCGATGGCCACCGCGCGGCTGATGGAGACCTGGGCGCACACCACCGACGTGGCCGATGCGCTCCGGGTGCGGCGGGCGCCGACCGTGCGGTTGCGGCACGTGGCGCATCTCGGCGTGCGCACCCGGGATTTTGCTTACCGGGTAAGGAACCTGACACCGCCGGCGGAGCCGTTCCGGGTCGAGTTGGCGGCTCCGGACGGGAGCGCCTGGACCTGGGGGCCGGAGGACGCCGGGCAGCGGGTGACCGGGCCGGCGCTGGACTTCTGCCTGGTCGTCACCCAGCGGGTGCACCGCGACGACACTCGGTTGGTGGCCAGCGGCAGTGACGCGGACGAGTGGTTGGACATCGCGCAGGCGTTCGCGGGGCCGCCGGGGGACGGGCGGAAGCCGGGGGAGCGGTCGTGATCCGGATCGGCAACGCGTCCGGGTTCTACGGCGACCGGCTCTCCGCGGTGCACGAGATGCTCACCGGCGGGCCACTGGACGTGCTCACCGGCGACTACCTGGCCGAGCTGACCATGCTGATCCTGGGCCGGGACCGGATGAAGGACCCGAACCGCGGCTACGCCAGGACATTTCTGCGCCAGCTGGAGGAGAGCCTCGGGCTCGCCGTCGAGCGCGGCGTCAAGATCGTCACGAACGCGGGCGGGCTCAACCCGGCCGGGCTCGCCGATGCGCTGCGGGAGCTGGCCGGCCGGTTGGGACTCGACGTGGCCGTTGCCCACGTCGAGGGTGATGACCTGCTCACTCGGGCGAGTGAGTTCGGCTTTGACGGGGTGCTGACCGCCAACGCCTATCTCGGGGCGTGGGGGATCGCGGAATGCCTCCATGCCGGGGCGGACGTGGTGGTCACCGGGCGGGTCACGGACGCCTCGCTGGTGGTCGGGCCGGCTGCGGCGCACTTCGGCTGGGCGCGGGAGGACTACGACGCGCTGGCCGGCGCGGTGGTCGCCGGCCATGTCGTCGAGTGCGGCGCGCAGGCCACCGGCGGCAACTACGCGTTCTTCGCCGAACTGGACGACCTCGACCATCCCGGCTTCCCGATCGCCGAGATCCACGCGGACGGCTCGTCGGTGATCACCAAACATCCCGGCACGGGCGGCGCGGTGACCGTGGAAACCGTGACCGCCCAACTGCTCTACGAGATCGGCGGCCCGGCCTACCTCGGGCCGGACGTGACCAGCCGGTTCGAGACGATCACGCTCGCCGATGACGGCCCGGACCGGGTGCGGATCAGCGGTGTGCGCGGCGCACCACCGCCCGCCACGCTCAAGGTTTGCCTCAACACCCTGGACGGCTTCCGCAACAGCAGCACGTTCGTCCTCTGTGGACTCGATATCGAGCGGAAGGCCGACCTGGCGCGGCGTCAGCTCGAACGGGCAGTCGGCACGGACGGCATCACCTGGACGCTGGCCCGTACGGACCATCCCGACGCGGACACCGAGGAGACCGCGAGCGCGTTGCTGCACGTTACGATCATGACTCCGGATCTGGGGGTGGCCAAGGCGTTCTCCCGGGCGTGCGTGGAGCTGGCACTCGCCTCGTACCCCGGGTTCACGCTCACCGCGCCACCGTCGGACGGTAGCCCGGTCGGCGTGTACCGGCCGGAGTACGTCGACCAGTCCGCTGTGGAGCACGTCGCGGTGTTGCCGAATGGGGAGCGCCGCCGAATCGCCCCGCCGAGTGCCATGAATGACTCATTCAGGGCTCAGGACGCCCTGAATGAGTCATTCATGGCAGTCCCGACCCGGCGCGTACCGCTCGGTGTGGTCGCCGGCGCGCGCTCCGGCGACAAGGGCGGCGACGCGAACCTCGGGGTCTGGGCGCGCAAGGAGGAGGCCTACGCCTGGCTCGCCCACGAGCTCACGGTCGAGCGGCTGCGTCAACTTCTGCCCGAGGCCAAGGTCCTGGAGATCGAGCGGCATGTGCTGCCGAACCTGCGGGCGCTGAACTTCGTGATCCACGGGCTGCTCGGACAGGGCGTGGCCGCGTCGACGCGGTTCGATCCGCAGGCCAAGGCGCTCGGCGAGTGGCTGCGCTCCCGGTACGTCGATGTTCCGGAGGTGTTGCTGTGACGGATCCGTTTGACACGCCGGAACGTAAAGCGCTGCGGGAGAGCTGCCGGGCGTTCGTGACCCGGGAGATCGTGCCGAACCTGGCGGACTGGGAGCGCGACGGCGAGATCCCGCGCGAGTTGCACAAACGGACGGCCGGGGTCGGGTTGCTGGCGGTGGGTGTGCCCGAGGAGGTCGGCGGCAGCGGCGGCGACGTCATCGACGGCACGGTGGTGACCGAGGCGTTCATCGAGGCCGGCGCCTCGTCCGGGCTGCTGGCCGGCCTGTTCACCCACGGCATCGCGGTGCCGCACATGATCAGCGCCGGAGACCCGGGCCACATCGAGAGGTTCGTGCGGCCGGCGCTGGCCGGCGAGAAGATCGGCGCGCTCGGTGTCACCGAGCCGGACGCCGGCTCGGACGTGGCCTCGTTGCGCACCACCGCGGTCCGGGACGGCGACCACTACGTCGTCAACGGTGCCAAGACGTTCATCACCTCCGGGGTGCGCGCGGACTTCGTGACCACGGCGGTGCGCACCGGCGGCCCGGGCTACGGCGGGATCAGCCTGCTGGTGATCGAGCGCGGCACACCAGGGTTCACGGTGAGCCGCAAGCTGGACAAGATGGGCTGGCTCTGCTCGGACACGGCTGAAATGTCCTTTGTAGACGTCCGAGTGCCGGCGGCCAACCTGGTGGGCGAGGAGAACGGCGGCTTCGTCCTGGTCATGCAGCAGTTCGTGAGCGAGCGGCTGGGCCTGGCCGCACACGCCTACTCGGTCGCGCAGCGGGCGCTCGACCTGACCGTGGCCTACGTGCGGCAGCGCCAGACGTTCGGCCGGCCGCTGATCTCCCGGCAGGTGGTGCAGCACAAGCTCGTCGAGATGCGGCAGCGCGTCGAATTGGCCCGCACCTACACCCGGGCGGTCGTCGCGCGGATGGCCGCGGGCGAGCAACCCGTGGCCGAGGCGTGCCTGGCCAAGAACGCTGCAGTGGCCGCCTGCGACTGGGTCGTCGACGCGGCCGTGCAGCTGCACGGGGGGATGGGTTACATGCGTGAGTCCGAAGTGGAACGACACTACCGGGACGCCCGCATCCTCGGCATCGGCGGCGGCGCCACCGAGGTGCTCACCGATCTGGCGGCCAAGCTGCTGGGGTACAACAAATGACCACCCTCAAGTCCACAGTGGACCAAAAGGCCGCCGAGTTCGCGGCGAACCGGGAGGGCATGCTGGCCAAGCTCGCCGAGCTGGAAGCCGAGCACGCCAAGGCGATCGCCGGCGGCGGCGAGAAGTACGTCGAGCGGCACCGCAAGCGCGGCAAGCTGCTGGCCCGGGAGCGGGTGGAGCTGCTGCTGGATCCGGACTCGCCGTTCCTGGAGCTCTCACCGCTGGCCGCATGGGGGAGCAGCTACCAGGTCGGTGCCAGCGTGATCACCGGGATCGGCGTGGTCGAGGGCGTCGAGTGCCTGGTCAGCGCCAGCGATCCGACGGTCAAGGGCGGCGCCAGCAACCCGTGGACGACGCGGAAAGGCTTCCGGGCCGCGGACATCGCGGCGCAGAACCGGCTGCCGACGTTCCACCTGGTCGAGTCCGGCGGGGCGGATCTGCCCACCCAGAAGGAGATCTTCATCCCCGGCGGTCGGATCTTCCGTGATCTCACCCAGTCCTCGGCGGCCAAGGTGCCCACGATCGCACTGGTGTTCGGCAACTCCACGGCCGGCGGTGCGTACCTGCCGGGCATGTCGGACTACGTGGTGATGGTCAAGGAGCGGGCCAAGGTGTTCCTCGGCGGCCCGCCGCTGGTGAAGATGGCCACCGGCGAGGAGTCCGACGACGAGTCGCTCGGCGGCGCGGAGATGCACGCCCGCACCTCCGGCCTCGCCGACTTCCTCGCGGTGGACGAGCTGGACGCGATCCGGATCGGGCGGCGGATCATGGCCCGGCTGAACTGGCGCAAGCACGGGCCGGCGCCGGACCCCGACTACGCCGAGCCGCTGTGCGACCCGGAGGACCTGCTCGGCATCGTCCCGGCCGATCTGAAGATCCCGTTCGACCCGCGCGAGGTGATCGCCCGGGTGGTCGACGGCTCCGACTTCGACGAGTTCAAACCGTTGTACGGCACCAGCCTGGTCACCGGGTGGGCGCGGATACACGGCTACCCGGTCGGCATCCTGGCCAACGCGCAGGGCGTGCTGTTCAGCCAGGAGTCGCAGAAAGCAGCCCAGTTCATCCAGCTGGCCAACCAGATCGACACGCCGCTGCTGTTCCTGCACAACACCACCGGCTACATGGTGGGCAAGGATTACGAGCAGGGCGGGATCATCAAGCACGGCGCGCAGATGATCAACGCGGTGGCCAACTCGAAGGTGCCGCACCTGTCGATCCTCATGGGCGCGTCCTACGGCGCCGGGAACTACGGCATGTGCGGCCGGGCCTACGATCCGCGGTTCCTGTTCGTCTGGCCGAGCGCGAAGTCCGCGGTGATGGGGCCGCAGCAGCTGGCCGGCGTGCTGTCCATCGTGGCCAGGCAGGCCGCGGCGAGCCGGAGCCAGGCCTACGACGAGGCGGGGGACGCGGCCATGCGGGCCATGGTGGAGAACCAGATCGAGGCCGAGTCGCTGCCGATGTTCCTGTCCGGCATGGTGTACGACGACGGCATCATCGACCCGCGGGACACCCGGACGGTGCTCGGCATCTGCCTGTCGGTGATCCACAACAACCCTGTTCGCGGCGCCGACGGCTTCGGCGTCTTCCGGATGTGAGGCCATGATCTCGACAGTCTTGGTGGCCAACCGCGGGGAGATCGCCCGGCGGATCTTCCGCACCTGCCGGGATCTCGGCCTCGGCACGGTCGCGGTGTACTCGGACGCGGACGCCGAAGCACCGCACGTGGCCGAGGCGGACGCCGCCGTGCACCTGCCGGGAAACGCGCCTGGCGAGACGTACCTGCGGCCGGACCTGCTGATCGCCGCGGCCGTCGGGGCCGGGGCGGACGCGGTCCACCCCGGATACGGGTTCCTGTCGGAGAACCCGGACTTCGCGCGAGCGGTGATCGAGGCCGGCCTGACGTGGATCGGTCCGCCGCCCGCGGCGATCGAGTCGATGGGCTCCAAGATCGAGGCGAAGCGGCTGATGGCCGTGGCCGGCGTGCCCCTGATGTACGAGGTGGAGCAGCCGACCGTCGACGATCTGCCGGTGCTGATCAAGGCATCGGCCGGTGGCGGCGGTCGGGGCATGCGCGTCGTGCGATCGCTGGCCGAGCTGCCGGAGCAGCTCGAGGCCGCCCGCTCGGAGGCGGCGTCGGCATTCGGCGACCCGACCGTGTTCTGTGAGCCGTACCTGGAGAACGGCCGGCACGTCGAGGTGCAGGTGCTGGCCGACCGGCACGGTACCGTGTGGACGGTGGGGGAGCGGGAGTGCTCGATCCAGCGCCGGCACCAGAAGATCGTCGAGGAGTCGCCGTCTCCCTTGGTGGAACGGGTTTCCGGGATGCGGGAGACGTTGTTCGAGGCGGCCCGCGAGGCCGCGCGGGCGATCGGCTATGTCGGGGCCGGCACCGTGGAGTTCCTGGCTGACGAGCACGGCCTGTTCTACTTCCTGGAGATGAACACCCGGCTGCAGGTCGAGCATCCGGTGACCGAGTGCGTGACCGGGTTGGATCTGGTGCGGCTGCAGCTGTCCGTGGCTGATGGCGAACGGTTGCCCGACACACCACCGGAACCACACGGGCACGCCATCGAGGCCAGGCTCTACGCCGAGGTTCCGGCCGAGGACTGGCGACCGCAGAGCGGCCTACTGCACCGCTTCGAGGTGCCGGCCGGGACCGAGTTCACCAACCCGCCGAGCGCCGGCGTCCGGCTGGACTCCGGGGTGGTGAGCGGGTCGGCGGTCGGCGTGCACTACGACCCCATGCTGGCCAAGGTGATCGCCTGGGCGCCGAGCCGCGGCGCCGCCGCGCGCAGCCTCGCCGGGGCGCTTCGCCGGTCCCGGATCCACGGCGTGGCCACGAACCAGGCGCTGCTGGTGCGCGTGCTGGAGCATCCCGCGTTCCTCGCCGGCGATACGGACACCGGGTTCTTCGACCGGCACGGGCTGGTCACGCTCGCCGAACCGCTGGCGGACAAGGATTCCACCGCGCTTGCCACGGTGGCGGCGGCGCTGGCCGACGCCGCGGAGAATCGTGCTACGGCCCGGGTGCTCGGCCGGGTCCCCGGCGGCTGGCGCAACGTGCCGTCCGTGCCGCAGGTGAAGCGGTTCCGGTGCGGCGAGGACGAGCACGAAGTGCGTTACCGGATGACGCGGGCCGGTGCCGTGGTGGAGGGTTTCGAGAACGTCACCGTGGTCGTTGCCATGCCCGAGACCGTCGTGCTGCGCATTGGCGTTGTGCGACGGACGTTCCATGTCGCCCGGTATCCCGGACTCATCCATGTGGACAGTCCACTCGGGTCGGTCGCGCTCACGCCGGTGGACCGCTTCCCGGATCCGGCGTCCCAGGTCGCCGCCGGGTCCCTGCTGGCGCCGATGCCGGGCACAGTGGTGCGGGTCGCGGTGTCCCAGGGTGATCGCGTCGCCGAGGGGCAGCCGCTGCTCTGGCTTGAGGCGATGAAGATGGAGCACCGAATCAACGCCCCGGTGGGCGGTGTGGTGGCCGAACTTCCGGTGGCGCCCGGTGATCAGGTCGAGGTCGGGCGGGTTCTCGTTGTGGTCAAAGAGGAGCAGAGATGAGCTTTGTGGAGTCCGAGGAGCGCCAGGCGCTCCGCGCGGCGGTGGCTGATATGGCGCGCCGCTACGGGTCGGCGTACATGTCCCGCAAGGCCCGGGCCGGCGAGAAGACCACCGAGTTGTGGGAGGAGGCCGGTAAGCTCGGCTACCTCGGGGTGAACGTGCCGGAGGAGTACGGCGGCGGGGGCGGCGGCATCGGTGATCTGGCCGCGGTCCTGGAGGAACTGGCCGCCGCCGGGTGCGGGCTGCTGCTCATGGTGGTATCGCCGGCCATCTGCGCCACGATCGTCAGCCGGTTCGGCACCGACGAGCAGAAGGCGGAGTGGTTGCCGAAGTTCGCCGACGGCTCGATCAAGATGGCGTTCGCGATCACCGAACCGGACGCCGGGTCCAACGCGCACAAGCTGACCACCACCGCGCGCCGGGACGGCGACGGTTGGGTCCTCAGTGGACGGAAGGTGTTCATCTCCGGCGTGGATGACGCGGACGCCGTACTCGTCGTCGGTCGCACCGAGGACGCGAAGACCGGCCGGTTGAAGCCGGCGCTCTACATCGTGCCCACCGACACCGCCGGGTTCGAGTTCCGTCCTATTGAGATGGACCTGATCTCGCCGGACAAGCAGTTCATGGTGTTCCTTGACGACGTGCGGCTGCCCGCCGACGCGCTGGTCGGCTCCGAGGACGCCGCGCTGCTGCAGCTGTTCGCCGGGCTGAACCCGGAGCGGATCATGGCGGCGGCGTTCGCGGTCGGGTCGGCGCGGCACGCCCTCGGCAAGGCCGTTGCCTACGTCAACCAGCGGCAGGTGTGGGACAAGCCGATCGGCGCGCACCAGGGCCTCGCGCACCCGCTCGCGCAGTGCAAGATCGAGCTCGAGCTGGCCCGGCTGATGATGCAGAAGGCGGCCGCCCTGTACGACGCGGGCGAGGACCTGGCCGCCGGGGAAGCCGCGAACATGGCCAAGTACGCGGCCGGCGAGGTCGCGGTACGGGCGACTGATCAAGCGGTCCAGTCGCTCGGCGGCAACGGGATGACAACCGAGTACGGCGTCGCCTCGCTGGTCGCCGCTGCCCGGGCGACCCGGATCGCGCCGGTCAGCCGGGAGATGATCCTCAACTTCGTGGCGACGCAGTCGCTGGGATTGCCGAAGTCGTACTGAGCGACGACGATGCCCTCCTCATGGGCCGCCGATATGTCGTCGTGGGATGCGGAGCGGTTGGAGGGCTGTACGGGGCGCGCTTGATCGCAGCGGGTCACGACGTGACGTTCGTCGTTCGCTCCGACGCCGAGGAGCTGAGGACGCACGGCTTGCAGGTGGACTCGGTCGACGGCGACATCCACCTCTCGCCCGACTCCTTCGCAGTCACGACGGCGATGGAGCACGCCGTCGTCGCCGATGTCGTCATCCTCGCCGTCAAGGCCACGAGCGAGGTGGACGTGCGCCCCCTCCTCGGCCCGGCGACGACGCTCGCCGTCTTCCAGACCGGCCTCGGCGTCGAGGCGGCCGCCGAACGACGCTCACCGGGAGCCGGCGCGGTGGTCGGTGGCCTGTGCTTCGTGTGCGCGTCCAAGGTCGGAGCCGCCCATGTGCGCCATGAGGACTATGGGCTGGTGACGTTGGCGCTGTACCGGGGCGACCTGCGTGCAGCCGAGGCGATCGGCGACGACCTGCGCGGCGCGAAGGTCGCCGTCGACGTGACGCCGGATCTCACGTCCGCTCGCTGGCGGAAGCTCTTGTGGAACGTTCCGGTCAGCGGGCTGACGGCGTTGCTCGGTGTGGGCACGGACGAGCTACTGGCACGGGCGTCGGGCCGGGCCCTGGTGGTCTCGATCATGGAGGAGGTCGTCGCTGGGGCTCAGGCCTGCGGTG
>NZ_DASYTH010000246.1:0-8552 GCF_036002505.1 Actinophytocola sp.
CTCGATGTCGGCTCGTCGCATCCTGGGGCTGGAGTAGGTCCCAAGGGTTGGGCTGTTCGCCCATTAAAGCGGTACGCGAGCTGGGTTTAGAACGTCGTGAGACAGTTCGGTCCCTATCCGCCGCGCGCGTAGGAGACTTGAGGAAGGCTGTCCCTAGTACGAGAGGACCGGGACGGACGGACCTCTGGTGTGCCAGTTGTCCCGCCAGGGGCATGGCTGGTTGGCTACGTTCGGAAGGGATAACCGCTGAAGGCATCTAAGCGGGAAACCTGTTCCAAGATGAGGTCTCCCACCCCTTGTGGGTTAAGGCCCCCAGCGAGATCACTGGGTTGATAGGCCAGGAATGGAAGCTCGGTAACGGGTGGAGTTGACTGGTACTAATAGGCCGAGGACTTAGCCACAACAAACACATCACAACACCAAATGTGGTTGTGGTGTGCGTCAAGATGTTGTTTGCATCCACTATACGATTCTGAAACACCAACACATCCCCTTGATGGTTTGGGGTTGGGTTGATCGTTTCATAGTGTTTCGGTGGTCATGGCGGAGGGGAAACGCCCGGTCCCATTCCGAACCCGGAAGCTAAGCCCTCCAGCGCCGATGGTACTGCACTCGACAGGGTGTGGGAGAGTAGGACACCGCCGAACATCCCTCGCAGGAGCCCCCGCCACACCGGCGGGGGCTCCTCGCGTTATACGAGCAAATATCCGTTGGACCGGTCATGACGGTCGCGGGCACCCTGGGGGTATGGACGTCAGGGTGCATCACGATCCCTCGGAGTACTGGGCGCTGGTCAGACCGTTGTTCGCGGCCGACCCGATGCGGCACACGCACGGGCTGAGCGTGATCCGTCGGCTCGTCGAGGCGCCGGACCCGGGCGACGAACCGCCGCTGCTGCTGTCGATCTGGGATCGATCCGAACTCGCCGGCGCGGTTTTTCGGACGGCGCCGTGGCCGGTGGGCGTGAGCGCGTTGCCGGGCGCCGCGGATCAGGCAGCCGCGTCGACGCTGCTCGAGGTGGATCCCGAGCTGCCGGCGGTGTCCGGTCCGCGGGAGGCTGCCGAGCGGTTCGCCGGCGTCTGGTCGGCGCTGACCGGCGTGACCGTCAAGGAGGTCATGGCCCTGCGCCTGTACCGGCTCGGTGAGCTGGCGAAGCCAGCGGTACGGGGCACCGCACGCCTGGGCACGCAAGACGACGTGTCCCTGATGGCCGGCTGGCGCAGCGCCTTCGAGATCGAGGCGGTCGGCCGGGAGCGCCAACCCGGCCGGGCCGAGTCGGACGTCCGGCGGTCTCTGGCGCTGGGTAACGGAATGGTCCTGTGGGAGGTCGACGGCCACGTGGTGTCGTATGCCGCGGTCGGCGCGCCGATCGACGGCATGTCCCGGATCGGCCCGGTCTACACGCCACCCGAGTACCGCGGCCACGGCTACGGTTCCGCGGTGACCGCGGCGGCCTCCCAGTGGGCGCTGGACGCGGGCACCGAGCACGTCATCCTGTTCACCGACCTGGCCAACCCGGTCTCCAACTCGATCTATCAGCGGATCGGCTACCGGCGGGTCTATGACCAGACCGAGCTGGAATTCGGCAAGTAGCCTCGAGTCCGTGCGCAATCCGAAGATCCTTGTCATCCAGCCGGACGAGACGGATCCGCCCGCACGGCTGGGGGACTGGCTGGTGGCCGCCGGCGCGGACCTGGACGTGCTGGAACCGGCCCGCACCCACCTGCCCGAGCTGGAGCACTGTCACGGCGTGGTGTGCCTCGGCGGCGAGATGGGTGCCAACGACGATCTCGACCACCCCTGGCTCGCCGACGTGCGCCGGTTGTTGGCCCGGGCGGTGGCCACGCGGCTGCCGGTGCTGGGCGTCTGCCTCGGTGGCCAGCTGCTGGCGGTGGCCACCGGCGGGCAGGTGGCCGTAGGCGCCGACGGGCCCGAGGTCGGGCCGCGGCTGGTCGCCAAGCGGGACGTGGCCTGGCGGGATCCGCTGTTCGCCGATCTTCCGTTCATGCCGGACGTGCTGCAGTTCCACCAGGACGCGGTCACGGTTCTGCCGCGCGGCGCGGAGCTGCTCGCCTCGGCCACGCCCTACCCGAACCAGGCGTTCCGGATCGGCCCGAGCGCGTACGGCCTGCAGTTCCACATCGAAACCACGCCGGAGATCGTGCTGGCCTGGGCCCGGAGTGCGCCCGAGGACGCCGCCCTGGCGCGGCCCGGCGACCTCGAACCGGAGCGCCTGGCCGAGCTGCACCGCGACCTCGAGGAGACCTGGCGACCCTTCGCCGAGCGCTTCGTCCGGCTGGCCGGCGGGGACCTCGAACCGGCCGCCCCCGCAGGGCTCGGCCTGCCGATGGCCTAACCCGGGGATCACCCAAACAGGAGGAGAGCACATGGAACACACCCGCCTGGGCACGACGGGTCTCAAGGTCTCCCGGATCTGCCTCGGCATGATGAGCTACGGCGATCCGGGCAACCGCACGTGGTTTCTCGACGAGAGCGCGGCCGAGCCGATCGTGCGGCAGGCCGTGGACTCGGGCATCACGTTCTTCGACACCGCCGACATGTACTCGACCGGGGTGAGCGAGCGGATCACCGGGCGGCTGCTCGGCAAGCTCTTCGACCGCCGCGAGGACTACGTGCTGGCCACCAAGGTGTACTTCCCGATGGGCTCCGCCGCCAACGACGGAGGGCTGTCCCGCAAGCACATCCTGTCCGCCATCGACGCCTCGCTCGGGCGGCTGGGCACCGACTACGTCGACATCTACCAGATCCACCGGTGGGACTACGAGACGCCGATCGAGGAGACCATGGAGGCGCTGCACGACGTGGTGCGCTCCGGCAAGGCCCGCTACCTCGGCGCGTCCAGCATGTTCGCCTGGCAGTTCGCCAAGGCGCAGCAGCTGGCCCAGACCAACGGCTGGACCAGGTTCTCGTCCATGCAGAACTACTACAACCTGCTCTACCGCGAAGAGGAGCGGGAGATGATCCCGCTGTGCCTCGACCAGGGCGTCGGGTGCATCCCGTGGAGCCCGCTGGCCCGCGGCCTGCTGGCCGGCAACCGGGATCGTGATGGCGTTCGGAACACCGTCCGGGCCGGCAACGACGCCTACGCCGACGCGCTCTACGCCGAGGCCGACTTCGACGTCGTCGACGCGGTCAAGGCGGTCGCCGGCGAGCGCGGACTGCCGCCGGCCCAGATCGCGCTGGCCTGGCTGCTGAGCAAACCCGCGGTGAGCGCGCCGATCGTGGGCGCGACCAAGATCAACCACCTGGACGACGCGGTCGCCGCGGCCGGCGTCGAGCTGAGCGAGGAGGAGGTGGCCCGGCTGGAGGCCCCGTACCGACCCCACCCGGTGCTCGGCCACGAGTAAGGCGCGGCCGGCATGGAGCTTGCGGAATGCCGGGCGAGGGAGTTGGCCCACCGCGACGAGGGTAGGCCGAGGAACGAGGTCTGCCCGAGGAACGGTCCGGTGACCCAACTCCCGAGGCGACCCACGACTATGGCCAACTTTCCCGAGTTGGAGAGCGCGTTACGGTAAGGGCGATGGTTGACCGCGCCCGCATCGTCCCCTCCACCGCCAGGTTCGGCCTGACCGACGGCCGGGCCGAGCAGGAGTTGCGGGCCGCCGGGTGGTGGGGTGACGAAGGGCCGGTGGCCAGCCGCGAGGCCGTGCTCGCCGCGCTGTCCCGGGCCCCCGATCCGGATCTCGCGCTGCGTGGTGTGTCCCGGCTCCGGGAGTCCGATGTAGACGGTTGGCCGGCGCTGGAGCAGGCGCTGGCCACGGATCCGGTGCCGCGCGGGCGGTTGCTGGCCGTGCTGGGTTCGTCGACCGCGCTCGGCGACTTCGCGATCGCCCGGCCGGGGGAGTGGCGCCGGCTGGCGGGGAAGCGGGCGGCGGACCATACCGCGGCGCTGCTCGCGGCGGTGGAGGGGTTGCGCGGCGAGGAGGCGGTCCGGGCGCTGCGCGCCGGATACCGCGGGCTGCTCATGGAGGTGGCCGCGGACGACCTCGGCCAGTTGGTCGAGCCGGAGCTGCCGGTGTCCGGGTTCACCGAGATCACCGGCGAGCTGACCGGGCTCGCCGACGCGGCGCTGACCGCCGCGCTGGCCGTGGCCTGGGCCGAGGCGGAGACCGCGGACCCGCCGCCGGCCACGCTCACGGTGATCGCCATGGGCAAGTGCGGCGGCCGCGAGCTGAACTACGTCAGCGATGTCGACGTGGTGTTCGTCGGCGAGGGTGATCTCGCGCTGGCGAGCCGGGTGGCCAGCCGCATGATGCGGGTGGCCGCGCAGGCCTGCTTCGAGGTGGACGCGGCGCTGCGGCCGGAGGGCAAGGCCGGCGCGCTGGTGCGCACCCTGGAGGGGCACGCCGCCTACTACCGGCGGTGGGCCCGGACGTGGGAGTTCCAGGCGTTGCTCAAGGCCCGCCCGGCGGCCGGGGACGCCACGCTCGGCGAGCGGTACCTGGACGTGGTCCGGCCGCTGGTGTGGGCGGCCGCGGACCGGGAGAACTTCGTCGCCGACGTGCAGGCCATGCGCCGCCGGGTGGAGCGGCACGTGCCGGCCGGGCACGCGGACCGGGAGCTGAAGCTCGGTCGCGGCGGGCTGCGGGACGTCGAGTTCGCCGTGCAACTGCTGCAACTCGTGCACGGCCGCGGGGACGAGGGGCTGCGTCTCGGGTCCACTGTGGACGCCTTGGCGGCGCTCGGCGCGGGCGGTTACGTCGGCCGGGCCGACGCCGCCGAGCTCGGCGACTCGTACCGGTTCCTGCGCCTGCTGGAGCACCGGCTGCAGTTGCAGCGGTTGCGCCGAACGCACCTGTTCCCCGAGGATCGGGACACTGCGGCGCTGCGCTGGCTGGCCCGGGCCGCCGGCATCCGTCCGGAGGGTGCCCAGTCCGAGGGCGACGTGCTGCTGGCCGCGTTCCGCGGGCACCTCAACCGGGTCCGCCGGCTGCACGAGAAACTGTTCTACCGGCCGCTGCTCGAAGCCGTGGCGCGGGTGCCGACCGAGGCGCTGCGGCTGACCACAAAGGACGCACAGGCCCGGCTGGCGGCGCTCGGCTACGCCGCGCCGGACGGGGCGCTGCAACACATCCGCTCGCTCACCACCGGGGTGTCCCGCCGGGCCGCCATCCAGACCGCGCTGCTGCCGGTGATCCTCGAACTGCTCGCGGACACACCGGATCCGGACGGCGGGCTGCTGGCCTACCGCCGGGTGTCCGAGGCGCTCGCCGCGACCGACTGGTACCTCCGCGTGCTGCGCGACGAGGCCGCAGTCGTGGAGCGGCTGGCCACGTTGCTCGGCACCGCGAAGCTGGTGCCGGACCTGATCGTCCGGGCGCCCGAGGTGCTGCGGCTGCTCGGCGACCCGGAGGAGCTGGCCGGGCTGGACCCGGACGAGGTGGCCCGCTCGCTGCGCCGCACCGTGCGCCGGCACGGCTACCTCGGCAACGCGGTGGCCGCCGCCCGGTCGCTGCGCCGGCACGAGCTGCTCCGGGTGGCCTGCGCGGACCTGCTGGGGTTCCTGGACGTGCTCCCCGTCTGCACGGCGCTGACCACCGTGTGGTGCGCGGTGCTGCAGGCCGTGCTGGGTGCGGTCATCCGGGCCGAGTCGGTTGCCGCCGACGGTCGCAAGGCCGACATCACGGTGATCGGCATGGGCCGGCTGGGCGGCGGCGAGCTCGGCTACAGCTCCGACGCCGACGTGCTGTTCGTCTGCGACCCGCTGCCCGGGGTGTCCGACGCGGAGGCCGTCGCGTTCGCCTCCCGGGTGGCGCAGAGCGTCCGCAAGCTGCTCGGTGCCCCGAGCCAGGATCCCGCGCTGCACGTGGACGTGGACCTCCGCCCGGAAGGCCGCAACGGCCCCCTGGTACGCACCCTCGAGTCCTATCGCGCCTACTACTCGCAATGGAGCGAGGTCTGGGAGGCGCAGGCCCTGCTGCGCGCCCGCCCGGTGGCCGGCGACGACGACCTCGGCGCCCGCTTCATCGCCGCCATCGACCCGGTCCGCTACCCCGACGGCGGCCTGGATTCCGTTCGGATCAGGGAGATCCGCCGAATCAAGGCCAGAGTGGACACCGAGCGGCTGCCCCGCGGCGCCGATCCCACCCGGCACACCAAACTCGGCCGCGGCGGCCTCGCCGACGTCGAATGGACCATGCAACTACTGCAACTCCAACACGCCCACCAGCTCCCGACCCTCCGCACAACGTCCACAATGGACGGCCTGACCGCCGCCGCGGCCACCGGTCTCATCGAACCCGAAGACGCACAGTCCCTTCGCGAAGCCTGGCTGCTGGCCACCCGCGTGCGCAACGCCGTGACCCTGGTTCGTGGCCGCCCGACCGACCAGGTGCCCACCTCCGGCCGTGAGCTCGTCGCGGTCGCCCGCGTGCTCGGCCACCCCGTCGACACCGACCCCGGCGCGTTCCTCGACTCCTACCGCCGCACCATGCGCCGCGCCCGCGCAGTAGTGGAGCGCGTGTTCTACCGCGACTGAGTGCAATGAATGCCCCTTTCAGTGCGATCAGCGCACTGAAAGGGGCATTCATTGCAGTCCCGCGGATCCGCTCGACGTCGCGCGTACCGTGGTTGCTGAGCTCACCTGGCCGGACCGGCACCACACCGATCCGGCCAGCGTGCTGGACCCGCCCTGGTCAGTCACCGGGACCATGCGGGTCCTCCACCAGATAGCGGGAGGCCCCATGGATCGCCGCGACTTCCTGACCATCACCGGTGGCGCCCTCACCGGCCTGGCCGGCCAGTGGGGCGGAGCCCTGACCAGCCCACCGCTACCGAAGGATTCCCGCGGCCGGCCCACCCCGGAAGTCCTGAGCCGGCTCGACAACCGGCTCGCCGAGCTCCGCCGCCTCGACGGCGCACTCGGCAGCCGAGACCTCTGCCACCTCGCCGCAGCCGAATTCCGCTACCTGACCCACCTCGCCGACGACGCCGTCTACGACCACACCGCCGGCCAACGCCTCTTCAGTCTCATGACCGGAGTAGCACGTCTGTGCGGATGGCTGCACTTCGACGCCGTCCACAGCGCCGCAGCCCAGTCCTACTACATCGCCGCCCTGCGTTCCTCGGCTCTGGCGAACGATGCATTGGCGGGAGCGCATGTCCTGTCGTGCATGTGCTATCAGGCAACGCTTGCCGGGTATCACAGCGAAGCTGTGAGCCTGATGGAAGCCGCTGAGGAACGGACTCGACATGTCGCGACACCCAGGCTCAAGGCGTTGCTTGCCAGTAACAAGGCGCATGCGCACGCCAAGGCCGGTTACGCCAAAGCGTGTGGATTCGCGCTCAACGACGCCGAGCGGTGACTGGACAAGGCGAAGCCGGGAACCGAAGAACCGGACTGGCTCTATTTCTACGACGAAGCCGACTTTCGGGGCCACGCCGCTGCCTGCTGGGTCGACCTCAAAGCAGTCAAAGAAGGCACGCCCGCACGTTGACAACGCTTTGAGCGCACGAAATTCCGGCTACGTCGGCGACCGCGCCGTCTACCACGTCCGAAGCGCCTAGGCTCACCTGCACGGCAACGACCTCGAACCCGCCTGCGACGACCTCCGCACCGCAACCGATCTCGTCCGCCGCACCGGATCCATCCATCCGCACCATCGGACTGATCAGCACCACCCGCCGCAGCATGTCCCAACACGACCGCGAACCCCGAGTTCAGGAACTCGACCAACACCTCGCCACCCTGGCCGTATGAGCGCTCTGGATCAGATGCCCAGCGCATTCAACTGTTGCTGGACGCGCTCGGCGTCGGTGGTGCTGTGCAGGGCCTGGTACAGCTCCCCTGCTTCTCGCCACACCAAGCGGGCCTGCTCGTGCTGGCCGAGGGCAAGGTGCGGGTGGCCGATTCCATCGAGAGTGTTGGCCACCTCGTAGGTGTTGCCAAGTTCGCGGCGCAGTTTCAGAGCCTGCTGGTAGTAGTCGATGGCGCGAGCGTGCTGGCCGGTGCGGTGGGCGATGTAGCCGAGGCTGTCCAGCGTGTATGCCTCACCGTTGCTGCGCTCGTGGTGGCGACGGTGAAGGGCGAGTGCGGCCGTGCAGTGCGAGCGGGCTTGGTCATACTCGCCCAGCAGGGCGGCACACCAGCCCACGGAGTTCAGGGCGGTCGCGTTCAACACCGGGTTGTCGAGGGTTTGGTAGAGGCGCAGGGCGTGGGTGGCGTGCTCCAGCGCCTGCTGGTTGCCCCGCACTGCTCCCAGTTCCACGAGAGAGAATTGTGGATATCGCCTTGCAGATGGCAATCCTGGGTATGTTCGGCCAAGGCCAGAGCTTGTTGCAGGTGGTCCAAAGCCTCGCCGTGCTGGCCAGCCTGAGCATGAGCGCGGCCGAGGAGCCAGAGGGCTAGGGCACGGGTGGTACGGGCGTCAAGGTGCTTGGCAGCGGCCAGACCCAACTGGCAGGTGGCGAGCTGGTCGTGGCGGTGTCCTCGCCGGCGTTGGAAGGTAGCGACGGCCCAGGCCAGTTTCCATACTGGTTCGTGCCAGCCGCGGGCAGCGGCCGCTTGGTGGGTGGCCAGTAGACAGGGGTGC